>DATMJX010000052.1:0-3950 GCA_035553715.1 Methylibium sp. | reverse complement strand
GTTGATGTCGTTCGGCCCTGCCGTCGGGTCTTTCGAGTCGAACACCCGCCACACGAACAGCGCGCGGGCACACGGGGTCAACAGCACCAGTTTCGACCCGGGGCCCGCGATTCGCGGATCCCCGATCGAGCCGAGATTGCGGCTGTAGTGGCGGTCGTACAGGGCGGCCGCGGTGGGGTTGCCGTCCCACACGCGCAGCCAGGTGCCGCCGCCGATGAGGAATGGCTGCTCGCGGATCACCGCCACACCCCCAGCCGCTTCCTCGCGGCCACGAACTGCCGGCGCACCTGGATGTGCGCCTCCACCACCGCCGACTCGATCACGATGCGCACGCGCTCGCGCGCCACCTCGACGGCCCGGTCGACGTCGTAGCCGAGAAGATCCCGCTCGTAGGTGGGAAGCGGCGCGCTGCGGCGCTCGCACACCGGGCCCATACCGGACTCGGTGGCGCGCTTCATTGGGCGGTGGCACCTGATGCAGTGCGTCATGTGAGGTTCTGCAGCGCCCACCGCGCCACGAGCAGGGCTTCGGCCCGGTTGTTGTCGGCCTGCCGCTTGAGCAGTTCGGAGCACGCCGGGAACAGCTGGCGCGCGAGGGCCAGGGACTTCTTCTTGTCCGCATCGAGCCCGAAGAACTTCTTCCAGGTCCGCGGGTGCACCACGCGCGGCTGCAGGCCCAGCAGTTCGCAGACCGTGCGCACCGTGACGTGCGAGTCGATCTGGCTGGCCACGCTCATGGCGTTGCCGCGGCTGGATCCGTCGGGCATGCGCCCGCCGCCGGCGAGCTGCTCGATCACCACCATGACGGGCTCGCCCACCGGGCAGCGCTCGCGGATCAGGTTCTTCAACCCCGGGCCGTGCACGCGCCGCGTGATGCTGCCGCCTTCGGTCGGGATCGTCGGCAGGTCCACCACGTCCGGCAGGCGGTTGTGGGAGAGGAAGGCGATGGCGCCGGTGACGCCACTGTCTACGCCGAGCACGATCACAGGTCACCTCCCTTGCGCGTGCGCACCTGCGAGCGCGGCACTTCCTGGTCGGTGGGCCAGTCCTTGAAGAGCGTGTTCTCGCCCACGTACATCAGGTCGACCAGGCCCGGGTCGCCGTCGCGCACCTTCGCCACAGACACCTTCGCGTAGTAGCGCCACTCGTCGCCCAGCGTCGGGTTGGCCTTGTGCGGCCGGTGGATGAACACCACGATGTCAGCGTCCTGCTCGATGGCGCCGGAGTCGCGCAGGTCCGACAGGATCGGCATCTGGTCGGTGCGCTCTTCGACCCGACGCGACAGTTGCACCAGCAGCAGCACGGCGCACTGCAATTCCTTGGCCAGGCGCTTCAAGCCCTTCGTGATGTCTTCGAGCTGGTAGGTGCGCGGCTGCTTCGGGTCGAGCCCGTCCATCAGGCCGAGGTAGTCGATCACCAGCACGCGCAGGCCCTTCGTGCGCTTGAGCGATCGCGCCTTGGCGCGGATGTGGTTGATGTTCAGGCCCGACTGGTCGCTGATGGCCAGCGGGATGTTGCGCACGCGCTCCACGCCCTCGGTGAGCGCCGGCCAGTCGAAGTCGCGCAGCCGCTCGGCGCGCTTGAGGCGCGACAGGTGAATGTGCGTCACCAGCGACATCGCCCGGTTGGTCACCTGCTGCGCGGGCATTTCCATGGAAATGAACCCGGCGGGCTCGCGGCGCAGCGCGACGTTCACGGCAATCGACAGGCCCATCGCGCTCTTACCCATGCTGGGGCGCGCGCCGATGACCACGAGCTCACCTGGCCGCAGGCCGCCGTCGATGCGCTCGTCCAGCGCCGTGAGTCCCGTGGGGATGATGTCGGGCTTGAGCGTGCCATCGGCTTCGGCCTGCACCCGGTCCAGGAACTGCGGCACGAGCTCCTCGAGGCCCTTCCAGTCGTCGGCCCGGCGCGTGCCTTCCGTAGCGAGATTCAGCAGGCTCTGCGATGCCTCGTCGAGGATGGCCTCGACGGTCCTACCCTGCGTGTTGAAGGCCGCAGTCGACGCCTCATCGCACGCGGCAATGACCCGGCGCAGCACCGAGCGCTCGCGCACGATTTCGGCGTAGCGCCGGATGTTGGACGCGCTCGGCACGTACTGCGCCAGGGCGTTGAGGTACACGAGCCCGCCGACCTCCTCGGCCTTCCCAACGGCCTGCAGGCGGTCGTACACCGTCATCACGTCCGCCGGCTTGTTGGCGTTCACGAGCTGGCCGATGGCTGCGTAGACGAGGCGGTGCTCGTAGCGGTAGAAGTCGGCATCGGTGAGCAGGTCGCCTACGCGGTCCCAGGCGGCGTTGCTCAGAAGCAGGCCGCCCAGCACGGACGATTCGGCCTCGATCGAGTGCGGCGGGATGCGCAACTGCGTGATCGCGCGCTCGCGCACCACGCTGTCGGGCGGCGGGAAGCTGGGGTCGTCCACGGGGGTCAGCACGGCGCTCATGCAGGCTCTCCCTCGCGCTCGTAGTGACCTTCGACCACCTTCGTGAAGTTCTCTCGCTTGACCAGCCAGGCGAGGTTCGCGTGCCAGCGCCCGCGCTTACCCATCAGGAACGGGGTGTCGGCCACGGTGTCGAAGAACTTGGCGAACCACTCGACGGCCTCTTCGGTCGTGGTGGCGTAGCGCGAACCGTCCTCGCGCTCGGCGGTCAGCAGCCAGCGCCAGCGATGGCGCAACGCCTCGCCTCCGGCGCCGCTTTCCCACAGCTCGGGACGCGGCTGCGGCAAGCCGGGGCACTTCTGCCGGAACAGCAGCAGGATGCGCCGCTGCGGGCACGGCGGGATTCCGTCCTCGCCCTGCTGCTCGCCGAGCAGGTCGGCCGCATCGGTCGGCGGCGGTGCCGGCGACAAGCCTGCGTCAGCAGGCTTAAATTCATCCGAAGGATGAGGTGATGGTGATTGTGATGGTGTAGCGTTTTGCTTGGCGTTTGCTAGCTCGTTTGCTACCCCTTCTGCTAGCTTTTCGCCACCGTCTTTGCTACCCGGTTTGCTAGCGTTCTTGGCCTTCGTCGCGCCGCCCTTCGCGCCGCTGGCAGCCTTCTTCTGGCTCACCTGCTGGGCCTTTTCCCACTCCGCGGTGACGCGCTTGTGGGTGTACCTGTCGCCCGCGTCGGTGAAGAACGCGACGAGGATGGCGCGGTGGGCCCTCCACTTCTGCGGCGCGAGGCGGCACACGGCGGCGAGCTGGGCGTCGTCCTTCGGCAATGACCCGCCCCGCTTCCATGCGGCCATCAGCATCAGGCAGTAGGCGCCGTGCTGCTCGGTGGTCAGGTGCGCGGTGTCGGCCAAGTAATCGGCGACGTACCACGGCATCCAGGTGTCGGCCTTTTTCGCCGTCATGCAACCCTCCCACGATCTTCTATGCAAGCCTTGCGCGCGTTGCAGCTTTCGCAGAGGCATTGCAGGTTGTCGGGGTGGTGCGAGCCGCCGTTGCGCCGCGACAGGATGTGGTCGGCCACAAGCCTCTCGGTGCTGCGGCAGCGCCTGCACGCTCCACCGTCCCGGTAGATGACGAACTCGCGCAGGGCCGCGTGGCCTGCGCACTTGCCGGGCTTGAGGCGGCCGCGAATTTGCGGCACCTTCCACGTGCGGCCGCGGTGGTCGGTCCAGAACTCGCGCATCATGCGGGGGTGCCCTCCCGCTCGCGAAGGCGCCGGTTCCGCTCGCGCAGCGCAGCGGCTTCGGCCTCCCACCAGCGCCTGCGCTCGGCGCGCAGTTCGTCGGTGGGGTTGGCCTGCAGCAGTTCGTTGGCGGCCAGCATCTGGCGGCCGGTGAAGTCGATGTGCGCCTGCAATTGGGCGTCGTCCATCAGGGCCAGGTCGGCGTTATCCACGGCCGCCCTCCCCGCGCTCGCGCGCGAGCTCGCCCATGCGCTCGAAGAACGGCGTGTCCGCGGGGCTGCCGCCCTGCTCGACGATCCGCTCCTCCTCGCGCTGGAGTGCTTCGATGTCC
>DATMJX010000051.1:0-19767 GCA_035553715.1 Methylibium sp. | reverse complement strand
GGCGGGGTAGAGGGCGGTGCGCAGGCCGAGGATCATCGCGGGCTCCGGGCGCCCGGCAGGGGCGCTGCGCCGATGCTAAGGCCGCGCCCTCAGCCCAGCAGCAGCCAGTGGTTGTCGAGCTGCAGCGCCGGCAGCGCATGGGCCGCGCCGGTCGCCTCGAGCGCCTGCCCGCGCCCGCCCATCCACAGCGCCTCGCGGCCGGCCAGCGCACAGGCTTCGGGCAGCGCGACGAAGCCGGCGCGCCGGCCCTCGCCATCCCATAGCGCGACGCCGCCGGCGCGTGGGCAGCTGACCGCGAAGCCGGTGCCCCAGGCCGCGACGTCGCCGCCATAGCCGCTCAGCGCGTCGGGCTCGGCCGTCTGCAGCGTGCGGCCGTCGAAGGTCGCGAGCACCGGCGCGGCGGCGCGTTGCTCGGGGTGGTCGTGCTCGGCCTGCAGCGCGATGCCGAGGCGAGCGCCGGCACCCCAGGCCAGGTGGCGGATCGACAGCCGTGCGTCGGCAAGCCGCCACTGGCCCTCGAGCGTGCCGTCGGGGGCCAGGCGCACCAGCGAGGCGTCCATGCGCTCGGGCGCGAGCTTGCGCCGGCCGCTCTCGGGGCGCGTCTGCACGCCGCCATTGGCGACGTAGAGCCGCCCGGTGGCGTCGGCCAGCAGCGCATGCGGGTCGGGGCCGCCGGTCGGCCATTCGGCACGCTTCTCGAGGCTGGCGGCGTCGCGCACGCCGATCAGGCCCAGGCCGCTGTCGAGGTCGGTCTCAGGCGTGTAGAGCGTGCGGCCGTCGGGATCGAGCCAGGCGTGGCCCGTGAAGGCGCGGTCGGCTTCGATCCACCGCCATTGCGCCGTCGGTGCGCCGGGGCGCCAGCGCAGCATCCAGTCGCCAGGTCGGCGCGCCATCGCCAGCACGCTGCCATCGGTCGCACGCAGCAGCCCGTGGGCGCGGCCCGGCAGCGCGAGCGCCGCGGCGACGTGCAGCGCGCCGTCCGCCAGCTCCAGCACGCCCAGCTGCGAGCCCTCCGGCGCGGCCCAGGACGCCAGCAGCCGCGTGCCGCTCGGCTGGGCACGCAGCGCGTGCGGCAGCAGCGCCAGCGCAGCCGCGCCACGCAGCCAGGCGCGCCGGTCAATCCCCATCGGCGTCCGAGAAGCCGATGCTGACGTTCAGCGCCGGCGCCACCTCGTCCTCGACCAGTCGCTTGAGCGCGCCGAGCGCGGCGGCGGCGGCGAGCACGCGCTCGCGCTGCGCCGGCTCGAGACCGGCCAGCGCCACGTCGACGCGCCGCACCGCGGCACGCAGCGCATCGGCCTTGGCGTTCAGGCCCAGGCCGCGCAGGAAGGTCTCGAAGGGCACCAGACCCTCACCGGGACGCGCGACCGGGGCCTCCCCCTGCACGGCCAGGGCGCGCAGCGCCTGCCATTGCGCGGCCCAGCTGCGTGCGCTGCCGCCGCTGGCGGCACGCGGGAACACCGCCGGGTCGCGGTTGCTGCTGGTCTCGGCGCGCAGCGGCCGCTCGAGGTGGCGGCCGCGCAGCGCCTCGAGGCCGGCGACCCACTGGTTCAGCGCGTCGGCGAGCAACGCCCCCCCGGCGGCCTCGTCGGGCTCGGGAGCGGCGCGCGTCGTGTCGGCCAGCGCCAGCGCCTCGCGCTCGATGTCGCGGCCGAGCGCGAGCGCATAGCGGCAGGCCGGCGTGGCCGCGGCCACCGGCTCGCTCCACAGCAGCCATTCGAGCGCCGGGAAGCCCTTGGCCGGGCTGCCGACACGCTCCAGCGTGGCGGCCTCGCCGGCGTCGGTGGCGATCGCGCGTGCGATCAGCTCGGGGCGTGGCGGCGTGAAGTCGATCTGACGCGCCGAGCGGCGCTCGAGCAGCGGGCCGAGCGCGAGCGTCGCGAGCCGCTCCCAGTCCGCGACGCTCGCGGACCAGGCGGTGCGTGCGGCCTCGAGCGGGCCGCCGTCGCAGCGCGCCTGCAGCGCGGGCGCGAGCTGGCGGCTGGTCTGCGCGAACTCGGCCGCGCGTGCCGCCTGCCACTGCTGCAGGCCTTGCGCGAAATGCTGCGGCGTGTAGTAGGGCAGCGCGACGACCGGCGCGGCCGGCAGCGGGGCGCTGGCGACCAGCGCCAGCAGCGCGATGGCGAGCGGGCGCTTCACAGCGACTCCACGAACTTGACCAGCGCCTCGCGGTCGGCGCGGTCGAGCTTGAGCACCTGCTGGCGCGCGCCCTCGGCCTCGCCGCCATGCCACAGCAGCGCCTCGAGCACGCCGCGCGCGCGGCCGTCGTGCAGCAGGCGCTGGTGGCGGTTGACGTCGGGCAGCAGGCCGATGCCCCACAGTGGCGGCGTCTTCCACTGCCGGCCGCTGGCCTGGTAGTCGGGGCGGCCGTCGGCCAGGCCGGGGCCCATGTCGTGCAGCAGCAAGTCGGTGTAGGGCCAGATCGTCTGGCCGCGCAGCGCCGGGCTCGCGAGCGCCGGGTCGGGGCTGTCGCCGGTCACGTAGCTCGGCCGGTGGCAGACCGCGCAGCCGCTGGCGTGGAACAGCGCCTCACCGCGCCGCACCGCCGGCGCTTCGGCATCGCGGCGCGCCGCCGGCGCCAGCGTGGCCTGGTAGAAGACCACGTGGCCCAGGGTCTCGTCGTCGATCTCGGGCGCGCCGCCCTGACCGCCGCGCGGCGCGGCCAGGCAGTCGCGCTGGGACGCGCTGCAGGCCTCGGTCGGGAACAGGCTGGAGGTGATGCCCATGTCGCCGAGGAAGGCGCCGGCGGTCTGGTGTGCCAGCGAGGCGACGTTGGCCTTCCAGCCGAAGCGACCGAGCTTCATCTGCTGCGACGGTGCATCCCAGACACGGTTGGGCACGCCGCGCACCGGCCGGCCGGCGGCGGCCTGCTCGCGCGCGTTGCGCAGGATCTCGGCCTCGGGAATCGCCTCGAGCAGGCCGACGCCGGGCAGCTGCGGCGCGAGGCGCGGGCTGGCCATCGTGTTGGCCGCCATCGGCCCGTAGCCGAGCTTGCGGAAGCTGTAGAGCGGCTGGCGCAGCGTGTAGCGCTCGCCATCGGCGAAGCGGCCGGGGACCGCACGCTCGCGGATCACGACCTCGCCCTCGGGCCGGACGCCCTGCACGGCGGCGTTGTTGAACTGGCCGCCGTAGGTCGGTTCGTCCTTCGGTCCGCCCTGCGCGTTCCGGCCCGGCACCGACAGCCGCAGCAGCAGCCCGAGCGGCTGCTCGCCCGGCGCCGGCGGCGCGCCGCGGCCGTCCTGCTCATGGCAGCCGCCGCAGCTGCGCGCGATGAAGTGCGGGCCGAGTCCATCGCGCGCCCGGGTCGAGGACGGCGCCTCGACCCAGTTGCGGCGGAAGAAGGAATTGCCGACGACGAAGCGCGTGCGCTCCTCGTCGCCGAGGTTCGCGGCCGGGAAGGAGAAGGCGTTGCGGCCGCTCGCGTACACCGTGGTGTCGCCGCCGGGCCTCTCGCCGCTGACGGCGGGGGGCTCGTCGGCCTGCAGCCAGGCCGCGCCGGTGGCCAGTGCCAGCGCGGCGGCGGTGGAAAGGAGGCGCTTCACGGTGGAGGGCTTCACTTCTTCGGCGCGACCAGGGTCAGGCGGGTGATGCCGACGGCGTTCGCCGCGGCGACCAGGTCCTTGGACTGCTGGACCAGGCTGTCGATGGTCTTCTGCACCTGCTGGCGGCCCGGCGCGTCGCGCCCGCCGACGATCGCGCGGTCGAAGGGCGGCTGGATCGCGCGCGCTGCCGCCACCGAGGCGGCGATCTGCCGGCTGGTGCGCTCGGCGACCTCGGCGTCGCGGGCCGCGACCAGCTCGCGCAGCGAGGCGCCCTGCAGCGTGCTGCCGTCGCGGCGGACGTAGCGGCCGAGCCAGACGTTCTCGATGCCCAGCGCGTTGTTGACGATGTCGCGGTGGGTGTTGTCGGAGAAGCAGGAGTGCTCGTCCTCCTGGTCCTGCGTGTTCAGCGCGACCTCCATGCGCTCGCCGGCGAGCTCGCCGCGCGACAGCGAGCCCAGCCCGACGATGATCTTGCGCAGCGACTCGAGCTCGCCGCGCTCGAAGCGCTCGCGGTAGTTGCGCAGCCCCGGCACCCAGGCGCCGAGCAGGTAGCGCAGGTCGTCGACCAGCAGCTCGGTGACCACGCTCAGGTATTGGCGACGGCGGTCGGCATTGGCCTGCTTGCCGTCGACGTAGTCCTCGAAGGGGCGGTTGCCCGCGCCCTCGGCCGAGAAGTCCTGGCCCCAGAGCAAGAACTCGATCGCGTGCCAGCCGGTGCAGATGTTCTCCTCGCCGCCGCGCTCGTTGAAGCGCGCCAGCTCGGACTTGGTGATCAGCACCTTGCGGTCGTTGACCAGGCCGGCGTTGGGCCGTCCCTTCACGTAGTCGACATAGGCCTCGTCCATCGGCCAGGCGTTCATCCGGCCCTCGGGGCCCTGCTCGTCGTCGATCGGGCCGCCGTAGAAGCGGAAGGCTTCGGTCTGGCCATAGGACTCGCGCGCCGCGCGCCAGGCCTGACGCGCCTTGTCGAGGCCGGCCTGCGAAGGCTGGGCGACGAAGGCGGCGACGGCCGCCTGCAGCTCCAGCGCCCCGGCCAGCGTGTCCTCGTAGCCGGCATGGACCAGCGCCGCGTACTGCGCGACGACCGCGCCGACGCCGACCCCTTGCGCTTGCGCGCGACTCCAGCCGGCCGCAAGCAGCGGTAGCGCCAGCGATGTTTGCAGGAATTGGCGTTTTTTCATTTGAAAAGAATCAGGTTGTCGGAGGTACTGGCAGCTCACTGTCAGCTTTCGAGCCGCTCTCACCCGGGAAATCAGGGTATCGTAATCGACAATAGTTCGCATTTGCATTCAGGAATCTGTCATGAAACCAAGCACTGGGTGTCCCGTCAGCTTTTCCGCGCCGCTGGGCCTGTTGGCGCTGGCGCTGGCCCCGCTGGGGGCGCTGGCGGGCGAGCCGGCGGTGGAGCAGCAGCTCAAGGCCCTGCTCGAGCGGCTGCAGGTGCTCGAGCAGCGCAACCAGGAGCTCGAGCGCAAGGTGCAGGCGCTGAGCGCTCCGCCCGCCGCCGCGCCGGGCGCCGCCGCCGCGCCGGGCGCCGCTGCCGAGCCGGGCTGGGGCGCGGCGCGCGAGGAGCGCCTCCAGGCGGTCGAGGCCCAGCAGCGCCACCTGACGCTGCAGGTGCAGGGCCTGGCGCAGACGCCGCCCCAGGTCGAGCAGGACGGGCCGAGCGTCGAGGGCAGCGTGGTCAGCGTCTGGCAGCGGGTCGACCACCGTGGCGGTGCCGACGGGCGCTCGAACGGCCGCCTCAACTACCGTGGCGACGTGCTCGTCACGCTGCCGGCCGGCGACTTCCGCGACTGGCGCGCGGCGCGTGGCACCGCGGTCGCTCAGCTGCGCTTCGGCCAGGGCGGCGGGGTGGCGCTGCGGCCGACCCACACCGGCACCGTCAACTCGACGACCTTCGAGGCGAGCGCCGGCTCCGACGAGACCTACGCGGTCGTCGCCCAGGCCTACTACCAGCTCGACATCCCACTCGACGAGGGCCGCTTCAACGACCTGCCGGGCACGCGCGTCGAGCTCAACATCGGCAAGATGGACCTGTTCGGCCTGTTCGACCAGAACGCGGTGGCCGGCGACGAGGCCGGCCAGTTCCTGAACAACGTGTTCGTCCACAACCCGCTGCTGGACTCGGGCGGGGACATCGGTGCCGACGCCTTCGGCTTCGCGCCGGGCGTGCGCGCGGCCTATTTCAACGAGGGCGAGGAGTGGGGCTGGGGCGTCTCGCTCGGCGCCTTCGGCGCCGGCGAGGGCGCGCGCTACAACGGCAGCCAGGGCCGGCCGCTGGTGATCGCGCAGCTCGAGCTCTCGCCCAGGCAGATCAACGGCGAGCCGCGCGGCAGCTACCGCCTGTATGCCTGGACCAACGGCCGCACCACCGACCTCGAGGGCTTCGAGGAGCGCCACAGCGGCTTCGGCCTGTCGGTCGACCAGCGGCTCGGCCGCGAGTGGAACCTGTTCGGCCGCTACGGCCAGCGGACGTCGGGCAGCGGCCCCTTCGACCGTGCGCTGACGTTCGGCGTCGAGCATGGCGGGCGGCTGTGGGGCCGCGGCCACGACGCGGTCGGCCTCGCCGTCGGCCTGCTCGACACCAGCAGCGAGTACCGCCGCTACACCGCCGATGGCAGCGCCGCCGGCTACGCCGCGAGCGGCCGCGAGCGCCTGCTCGAGCTCTACTACCGCTTCAAGCTCAACGACCGCCTCGAGCTGGCGCCGGACTTCCAGCTGATCCAGCGCGCCGGTGGCGATGCCGGCGCGCCCAGCGCGCGGGTGTTCGGCCTGCGTGGCACGCTGGGCTTCTGATCGCTAGAGCACCAGGCCGGCGTGCTGCTCGAGCAGCGCGCGCCGCGTCGCGGCGCTGCGCAGCTGCTGCAGCCACCACTGCAGCGCCAGCCCCTCGCCACCGCCGCGCCAGGCGTAGCGCAACGCGACCGTGCGGCGCGGCAGCGTGGTCGACTTGATGACGAGCCGACCGGCCTCGGCATGGCGGCGCACCAGCGGCTCGGGCACGAAGCCGCAGCCCAGGCCGCGCAGCTGGGCCTCGAGCTTGGCGGCCATCGAGGGCACGGTCAGCACGTCCTGGCCCGGCTGCACGCCGGTGGTGATCGGCGCGAAGCTGCGTGCGCTGTCGGCGATCGCGATGATCCGGTGCACGGCCACCGCCTCGGCGCTCAGCGGCTCGGGCAGGGCCGCGAGCGGGTGGTGCGGCGCGACCGCCAGCACCAGCTCGAGCTCGCCGAGCGGCTCGCAGCGGATCCCGCTGGACGGCGAGGGGTCGCCGGCGCCGCCGATCGCGAGATCGGCCTGGCCGGTGGCCAGTACCTCCCAGGTGCCCGAGAGCACCTCGGTGCGCAGCTTCAGGCGCGTCGGCGGGGCGCTGTCGGGCGCGTGGCGCGTCGCGACGCGCAGCGCGTAGAAGGCCTCGATCAGCTCGAAGGCCGCGCGCGGTGCGACGATCGCGTCGATCGCCAGCGTGAATTCGGCCTCCCAGCCGGTGGCGATGCGCCGCACGCGGTTGGCCACCGCGTCGATCTCGAGCAGCAGCCGGCGTCCCTCGTGCAGCAGTTCCTCGCCGGCGGCGGTGAGCCGCGCCTGGCGCGAGCTGCGGTCGAACAGCAGCACGTCGAGCGCGTCCTCGAGCTGGCGCACGCTGTAGGTCAGTGCCGAGGGCACCTTGCCGAGCTCGCGCGCCGCCGCGGCAAAGCTGCCGGTGCGCGCGATCAGGTCGATCATCTGCAGCGCTTCGGGGGTCAGGACGTTGCGTCGGTCGCTCATGGTGCCCTCCCGGCTGACGCCGCCGACCGCCCTTCGCGGGTCGGCAGGGGCCCCTTCGCGGCCCGGGGGAGGCCGGCTGGCCGGGGAGCGCTCCGGCGCTCGGCCCGCGCAAGGGTGACGGTGGGAAGCCTCATCGATCGCCCATTCAGTTCGTTTGAATGATGCCATCAAGGGTCGCCCAACGATGCCCGGCGGTCGCACGCCTACATTGACTGCATGGCGGCGATGCTGCCGCCCTTGCCAGGAGCCCCACGATGATCACCCTGCGCCGATCCGCCGAACGCGGTCATGCCGACCACGGCTGGCTCAAGAGCTTCCACAGCTTCTCCTTCGCCGACTACCACGACCCGGCCCACATGGGGTTCGGGAACCTGCGCGTCATCAACGAGGACCGCATCGCCCCGGGCACCGGCTTCGGCACCCATGGCCACCGCGACATGGAGATCGTCAGCTATGTGCTCGACGGCGCGCTGGGCCACAAGGACAGCATCGGCAACGGCGCGGCCATCGTGCCGGGCGACGTGCAGCGCATGAGCGCCGGCACCGGCATCCAGCACAGCGAGTTCAACCATGCCGCCGACCGGACCACGCATTTCCTGCAGATCTGGCTGCTGCCCGAGGCGCGCGGCCTCTCGCCCGGCTACGAGCAGAAGCACTTCGCGCCCGAGACCAAGCGCGGCCGCCTTGCGCTGGTCGCCGCGCCCGACGGCCGCGACGGCGCGATCCGCCTGAACGCCGATGCGGCGCTCTACGCCGGGCTGTTCGACGGCGACGAGCGGGCCACGCTGGCGCTGAATCCGCAGCGCCTCGCCTATGTGCACGTGGCACGCGGCGCGGTGACGGTCAACGGCCAGGCGCTGCAGGCCGGTGACGCCGCCAAGCTCGACGGCGAGACCCGGCTCGAGCTGGGCGAGGGCCGCGACGCCGAGGTGCTGGTGTTCGACCTGGCCCGGTGATGACGACCGCCCCCGTTGCGGCTGCGCCGCTGCTCCTCCAGCGGGCGCCACTGGCGGTCCGGCAGAGCCGGCCCGCGGTGGCTGCTCGGCAGGGCAGGGCGTGGGGCACCGGGGCGCATGACACACACGCCATGGAAATTCATCGAGGAGCCGAGATGTCCGCCGTTCTTCAGACCCCGACCCGCGGCATCGCCGAAGTGATCGCGATGCCCTGGCATGCGTTCGGCGCCGATTCGGGCGCGTGGACGCTGCACCCGGCCCGCCAGCCGCAGGCACTGGCCGCCTTCGATCCTTTCGTGATGGTCGATCACTTCGTCATGCCCGACGCCGTGTTCGCGCCGCACCCGCATGCCGGCTTCTCGGCCGTGACCTACCTGTTCGAGGACAGCGCGGGCGGCGTGCGCAACCGTGACTCCTTCGGCACCGCCAACGACATCCTGCCCGGCGCGCTGCACTGGACCCAGGCCGGCTGCGGCATCGTCCACGAGGAGCTGCCGCTGCAGCCGGGCCGGGCCGCGCACGGGCTGCAGATCTTCGTCAACTCGGCGCGCGTGAACAAGACCGTGCCGCCGGCGGCCTTTCACGTGGCGGCGCAGGCCGTGCCGGTGGTGCGGGAGCCCGGCGGTGCGGTGGTGCGCGTCGTGCTGGGCGCCCACGGCGACGCCGAGAGCCGCATCGGCGCGCACACGCCGGTGACGCTGCTCGACATCACGCTGCCGCCCGGCGGGCGCATCACGCTGCCGCTGCCGCGCTCGCAGCAGGCTTTTGCGGTCCTCGTGCGCGGCGGCCTGGCCGGCGTCGCCGCGGCGGGCCCGCACGCGCTGCGCTTCGACGCGGCCGGCGACGCGGTCGCGTTCGCCGCCGGGACCGATGGTGCCCAGCTGGTCCTGCTGGCCGGCGAGCCGCTGCGCGAGCCGGTGTTCACCCACGGCCCCTTCATCGGCAACGACGCCGCCGACGTGGCCGCGATGATCCGCCGCTACCAGGACGGGCAGATGGGCGCGCTCGCGCCGACCGTCCCGGCCTGATCCCCGAACCCCTTGCCGACGCGCCCTTCGCCGGGCGCGCTGGCGGAGCCCTTGCCTTCTCACTTCCACAGGAGTCCACCATGTCCCGCAGCAAGAAGATCGTCGTCGTGTTCCACAGTGGCTACGGCCACACGAAGCGCCTCGCCGAGGCCGTGGCCGAGGGGGCCGGCGGCACGCTGCTGGCCATCGACGCCGAGGGCCAGCTGCCCGAGGGCGGCTGGGAGCAGCTGGCCGCGGCCGATGCCATCGTCATGGGCTCGCCGACCTACATGGGCAGCGTGAGCTGGCAGTTCAAGAAATGGGCCGACGCCTCGAGCAAGGTCTGGGCCGCGCAGGGCTGGAAGGACAAGCTGTTCGCCGGCTTCACCAACAGCGCGACGATGAATGGCGACAAGCTCTCGACGCTGCACTACCTGTTCACGCTGGCGATGCAGCACAGCGGCGTGTGGGTCGGGACCGGCCTGATGCCGAGCAACCGCAAGAGCGCCCAGCGCAACGACCTGAACTACGTCGGCAGCTTCGCCGGCGCGATGGCGCAGACGCCCTCGGACGCCGGCGTCGACGAGATCCCGCCGGGGGATCTGGCCACGGCGCGCGCCTTCGGCGACCGGGTGGCGACAATCGCCGCTGGCTTCCAACTTGATCGAGGAGCGTGACGATGACGGCCGTGCGTGTGCTGGTGATCCCTGGCAGTGTCCGCCAGGGCGGGCTCAATCTGGCGCTGGCGCGCCACGCCGCGCAGCGGCTCGCGGCGCTCGGCGCCGAGGCGACGCTGCTGGACCTGCGCGCGCTCGCGCTGCCGATCTACGACGGCGACCTCGAGGCCGAGCAGGGACCGCCGCCCGGCGCGCGGACGCTGGTGGCGGCCTTCGCCGCGCACGACGCGGTGCTGGTCGTCTCGCCCGAGTACAACGCCCTGCCGACGCCGTTGTTCATCAACGCGATCGACTGGGCCACGCGCCTGCCCGAGCACAAGGCGGCGATGAACGGCAAGCCCTGCGCGCTGGTGTCGGCCTCGCCCGGCCTGCTCGGCGGCATGCGCAGCCTGCTGGTGCTGCGCAACTACCTCGCCATCAACCCGGGGATGCTGGTGATCCCGCCGCAGTTCGCGCTGGGGCAGGCCGGCAAGGCCTACAACGCCGAGGGCGCGCTGGCCGACGCCGGCCAGCAGGCGGCCCTGGACGCGGTGCTGCAGGCCTTGCTGAAGGTGGCGCAGGCTCTAACATGAGCCGATGGACCAGATCGTCACCCTCGTCAAGCTGCTGCCCTGGGCCGACTGGGCGGCGCTGGTGTGGTTTCTGGTCGCCTGGATCGGCTACGCGCGCTTCGCGGTGTACCGCAGCCGGGTGCGGCCCTCGGTGCTGGTGGCGACCAACCTGTTGCGCCACCAGTGGATGCTGCAGGTCACCAAGCGCGACGTGCGCATCGTCGACGGTGCGATCGTGCAGAGCCTGGCCAACAGCCCGGCCTTCTTCGCGTCGACGACGATCCTGATCATCGGCGGCCTGCTGGCGGTGCTGGGCACGTCGGAGAAGGCGACCGAGCTGGTCAGCGAGCTGCCCTTTGCCGCGCGCACGCCGGTGCTGGTGTTCGACTTCAAGCTGCTGGTGCTGACGGCGCTGTTCGTCTATGCCTTCTTCCGCTTCACCTGGAGCATCCGCCAGTACGGCTTTGGCGCGATGCTGGTCGGCGCCGCGCCGGAGGCGCGCGAGTTCCTCGCCGACCCGACCCTGCCCCGCGAGCTCTACGCCCGGCGCGCCGCGCATGCGCTGAGCCTGGCCGCCGAGACCTTCACCGACGGGCTGCGGTCCTACTACATGGCCTTCGCGATGATCGGCTGGTTCGTCTCGCCGCTGGTGTTCGCGCTCGCCACGGTCGGCGTGATCGTGATCCTCTACGAGCGCGAGTTCCACTCCGAGATCCTCGCGGTGCTGCGCGAGCTCTGAGGCCCGCGCCCGCTACTTCAGCCCGCCCGACAGGAAGGCCTGCAGCCGCTCGCTGCGGGGCCGCACCAGCACCTCCGACGGCGGGCCTTCCTCCTCGATGCGGCCGCGGTGCAGGAACACGGTGTGGTTCGAGACCTCGCGCGCGAAGCCCATCTCGTGGGTGACGACGATCATCGTGCGGCCCTCGGCGGCGAGGTCGCGCATGACCTTGAGCACCTCGCCGACCAGCTCGGGGTCGAGCGCCGAGGTCGGCTCGTCGAACAGCATCACCTCGGGCGCCATCGCCAGCGCGCGGGCGATCGCGACGCGCTGCTGCTCGCCGCCCGAGAGGTGGGCCGGGTAGAGCGCCTCGCGGTGGCCGACGCCGACGCGCGCCAGCAACGCACGGGCCCGCTCGACCGCCTCGGTGCGCGACAGGCCCAGCACCTGCATCGGCGCCTCGGTCACGTTGTCCAGCGCCGTCATGTGCTGCCACAGGTTGAAGCCCTGGAACACCATCGCCAGCCGGGCGCGCCAGCGCTGCAGCTGCTTCGCGTCGGCGGCGCGCAGGCTGCCGTCGCGGTCGGGCTTGAGCGCGAGTTCCTCGTCGCCGAGCAGCAGGCGGCCCCGCTGGGGCTGCTCGAGCAGGTTCAGGCAGCGCAGCAGCGTGCTCTTGCCCGAACCGCTCGAGCCGACCACGGTGAGCACGTCGCCGGCGTGCGCCGTGAGCGACACGCCCTGCAGCACCGCCTGCTCGCCATAGCGCTTGTGCAGGTCCAGCGCCTGCAGCTGCGGCGGCCTCATGCCCCGAGCAGCTTGCCGCTGCGCGTGGCCTCGCGGCCGGCGACCTTCGCGACGCGCGTGCCGGCCGTGACGAAGCGCAGGTTCTCGCGCGCGTAGAGCAGCCCCTCGATCGGGCTGCTCAGCGTCGTCGTGCCGCCCAGCGGGTCGATCACGTCGACCAGCGGATCGCCCGCATGCACCCAGTCACCCGGCGCACGATGCCAGGCCAGCAGGCCGCCAAGCGGCGTGCTCACCGGGATCGAGCCGGCCAGCGGCGTGGCCTCGTGCAGCAGCGCCGGTAGCACGACCGGGCGGCCGTCGACCAGACCGCGGTGGATCAGGAAGTCGAGCAGGGCCTCGGCATCCTGGGCCGCGACCGCGTGCTCGACATCGGCCATGCCGCGCAGCTCGACGGTCACCGCCAGGCAGCCCAGCGGGATCGGGCGCTGCGGTCCGGCCAGCGCGGCGAGCTCCCACCACAGCTGCGAGCAGGCCTCGTCGAAGGGCTGCTCGCCCGATTCGTCGGCCAGCAGCGTGGCC
The DNA here is from genome assembly GCA_035553715.1 of Methylibium sp. Classification (GTDB taxonomy): domain Bacteria; phylum Pseudomonadota; class Gammaproteobacteria; order Burkholderiales; family Burkholderiaceae_C; genus Methylibium. The sequence continues at coordinate 7,222 of DATMJX010000051.1, read as the reverse complement.
TGCGCGCCCAGCAGGCGCGCGAGCGGCTCGCACTGCGGCCACAGCGCGGTGCCGGTGTACAGGTGCATCACCGCGTCGGCGTCGCAGTGCAGGTCGAGCACGATCTCGGCGTCGCAGGCCAGCTGCAGCAGCGTGCGGCGCTGCGCCGCGAGCTCGGTGTCGGCCGGCAACGCTGCCGCGGCCTCGCGCAGCGCCGCGCGCACCAGCGCCGCGTTGGCCGCTGCGTCGGCGCCGAGCACGGGCGCGACGCGCTGCCAGACCGTGTCGCGCAGCGCCGGGTAGTGGCGGTTGAAGTTCTCGCCGCTCTCCAGCTCGAAGCGCCCGATCGGGCTGCGCAGCAGCCACTGCGCAAGGCCGATCGGGTTGGCCGCCGGCACGACCACGATCTCGGCGCGCAGTGCGCCGGCGGCCTCGAGTGCCGCCAGGCGCTCGCGCAGGTGGTGCGCGACCAGCATGCCGGGCAGCTCGTCGGCGTGCAGCGCGGCTTGCACGTAGACCTTGGCGCCGCCGCTCGGGCCGTAGTGGAAGCTCGTCAGCCGGCGTTCGGTGCCGGGGGTGCGGCAGGGCAGGGGGTGGTCGCGGCGTTCCATGGTGTGTTCAGGCGCGCGCCCGCAGGTGGGCGAGCCAGCGCTTCTCCAGCAGTTGTTGCAGGCCGACGATCGCCAGCGTGACGGCGAGGTAGATCGCGCCGGCGGTCAGGAAGGCCTCGAAGGGCAGATAGTGACGCGAATTGACCTCGCGCGCCGCGCCGGTCAGGTCGAGCAGTGTGACGACGCTCGCCAGCGCGGTGCCGTGCAGCATCAGCACGACCTCGTTGCCGTAGGCCGGCAGCGCGCGGCGCAGCGCCGAGGGCAGCACAATCCGCCGCCACACCTGCGCGGGGCTCAGGCCCAGCGCGCGCGCCGCCTCGACCTCGCCGTGCGGCGTGGCGCGCAGCGCGCCGGCGACGATCTCGGTGGTGTAGGCGCAGGTGTTGAGCGCGAAGGCGAGGCAGGCACAGAACCAGGCCGATTGCAGCCAGGGCCAGGCAAAGCTCGCGCGCACCAGCTCGAACTGCGCCAGCCCGTAGTAGACGAGGAAGAGCTGCACCAGCAGCGGCGTGCCGCGCAGTGCGTAGGTGAAGCACCACACCGGCCCGTGCACCCAGCGCGAGGGGTGCACGCGCAGCAGCGCGAGCGGCAGCGCGGCCAGCCCGCCGGCGAGCAGCGCGATCGCCAGCAGCTGCAGCGTCAGCCCCAGGCCGCTGGCGTACAGCGGCAGGCTCTCGATGATCGGCGCGAGCGTCATGGCGTCGCCGTGCGCGTGCCCACCGCGAGCCGCCGGGCGAGCGCGCGCAGGCCGAGTTCGCTGAGCGCGGTGATCGCGAGGTAGATCGCGCCGGCGGCGGCGTAGAACACGAAGGGCTCGCGCGTCGCGCCGGCGGCCTGGCCGGCGCGCAGCATCATGTCGTTGAGCCCGATCACCGAGACGATCGCGGTGCTCTTGACCAGCACCAGCCAGTTGTTGCCGAGCGCCGGCAGCGCATGACGCAGCATCTGCGGCAGCAGGATGCGGCGCAGCACCTGCGCGCCGCTCATGCCGCAGGCCAGGCCGGCCTCGTGCTGGCCGGCCGGCACCGCGAGGAGGGCCCCGCGGAAGGTCTCGGCCAGGTAGGCACCGAAGACGAAGCCGATCGTCAGCACGCCGGCCACGAAGGGATCGACGTCGATGTAGTCGGTGTGGCCCAGCCGCGCGGCCACCTCGTTGACCGCCAGCTGGCCGCCGTAGAAGACCAGCAGCATCAGCACCAGGTCCGGCACGCCGCGGATCGCGGTCGTGTAGGCCAGCGACAGCGCCCGCAGCAGACGCGAGCGCGACAGCCGCGCCAGCGCGCCGGCCAGGCCCAGCACCGCGGCGATCATCAGCGAGCCCAGCGCGACCGCCAGCGTCAGCAGCGTGCCTTCGAGCAGGGCGGGGCCGTAGCCGTGCAGCATCCGGAGCTACTCGCCGTAGATGTCGAAGTCGAAATACTTGTCCTGCAGCTGCTTGTAGCCGCCATCGGCGCGCAGCGCCCTGATCGCGGCGTTGAACTTGGCCTGCAGCGCGGTGTCCGCCTTGCGCATCGCGATGCCCGAGCCGTCGCCGAAGTACTTCGGGTCGCCGAAGGTCGGGCCGGCGAAGCCGAAGCCCTTGCCCTGCGGCGTCTTCAGGAAGCCCACGTCGGCGGCGACCACGTCCTGCAGCGTGGCGTCGATGCGGCCGGCGGCGAGGTCGAGGTAGACCTCGTCCTGGCGCGTGTAGCGCACGATCTGCGCACCCTTGAAGGTCTCGCTCGCGTAGCGGTCGTGGATGGTCGAGCGCTGCACGCCGATCTTGCGGCCCTTCAGGCCCTCGACGCCAACCGCGATGCCGCTGCCCTGGCGCACGACAAAGCGCGCCGGCGTGTTGTAGTACTTGTCGCTGAAGGCGACCTGGCGCTTGCGTTCCTCGGTGATCGCCATCGAGGCGATGACGGCGTCGAACTTGCGCGCCATCAGCCCCGGGATCAGGCCATCGAAGTCCTGCCGCACCAGCGTGCACTCGGCCTGCATGCGCTGGCACAGCGCCTGTGCGATGTCGATGTCGAAGCCCTTGAGCTGGCCCGAGGGCGTGAGCTCGCTGAACGGCGGGTAGGCGCCCTCGACGGCGATGCGGATCTTCTTCCAGTCCGGTGCCTGGGCCTGGGCGGCGGTGGCGAGGGCGAGCAGGGCGGCAAGGAGCGGGCGACGGAGCATGGGGCGTCTCGGGCGAGGGAAGCCGCCGATGCTAGCGAGCCTCGGGCACGCCGGCGGCCGCGGTGGCCGGCTGCAGCGGCACGTACATCGGCTGGGCCATGCGCACCGGCGTGACGTCCAGGCGGATGCCCAGCACCGTGTAGTCCTCGCCGCCGAAGGCGCCGGTGAACCAGCCGCGGCTCTCGGCGTCGCGCTTGAGCCGGAACTCGAAGCCCAGGCCGGCCTGGCTGGCGGACACGCCCGGTGGCGGCAGCGCCAGGCCGACCGCCTCGGGCTCGCGGTTGTCGATCAGGTGGCTCATCGCGTTGACGATCGCCGAGTCGCCGAGGATGTCGCCGTGGAAGGCGGCGCGGCGGTTGTAGGGACGGAAGTCCGGCGCGTTCGGATCGATCGCCATGCCGGCGAGCTTCTGCGGCGAGGGCGTCGTGGCGCCGGTGGCGAGGTCATGACGGTCACCGCGGTCGAGGTAGCTCAGGCGCACGTTGCGCAGGTTGAAGGCGCCGAGCGAGTCGTCATGGGTGGCCGCGCCCAGGTCCACCAGCAGAACGCCCTTGGCGCCGATCACCTCGACCGAGCTGCCATGCACGATCGCGGCGGTGTCCTCCTCGACGCCGAGGCCGAGCTTGTAGCCGGCCTGCACCATCACCGGCAGGATGCGCCCGATGCGTCCGCGCTTGAGGAAATGCTGGTCGACGAACAGCTCGGGGCCGACGAAGCCGAGCCCGCGGTCGATCTCGCTGCCTTCGATCAGGCGGCCGTTGATCAGCACGCGCCGCACGTCCATCGCGTCGCGGAACATCGTCGCGCTCATGATCGCCGCTCCGGCGCTGGTGCCCGCGATCACGCCGCCGCTGCGGTAGACGTCCCAGATCGCCTCGAGCAGCGGCGTGCGCTGGCCGCCAGGCTGCAGGGCGTCGACGATGTACTCCTGCGCTCCGCCGGCGAAGAACACCCCGCGCGCGCTGCGCACCCGCTCGATGAGCAGCGGGTCGCGCACGGCGCGGCTCACGTCGGCGCCGGGCCAGCGCGGCGCGACCGGCAGCAAGTCGGCCTGGGCGCCGTGGCGCTCGAGCGCGTCGACCAGCCGCCAGCCGGTGGCCTGCGGGTTGGCGGCGGCGGCCGGGATCACGACCCAGTGCGCGCCGCTGCCGCCGCTGAGCTGCACCAGCCGTGTCCAGATCACGGCGTGGTCGTATTTCAGCGCGCCGCCGATCGCGACGGCATAGCCGGGCGTGCCTTCGGGGCGTTCCTCGGGCTCGGCCGCGGACAGCCCGAGGGGCCAGGCGGCGCCGGCCAGCGCCAGGCTCAGCAGGCGGCGGCGGCTCGGGGTCGGGGGGCGGGAGCTCATGGTGGGGCGTGGCAGGAAGTATCGGGTCGCAAGGCCATGCAGCCGGCATGCCTGGGCGTGCGGCTCGCGACCATGTTGCTAGCATCTCACGCGCAAGCATGGCGTTTCGATGACACGCCGACCCGTCCTGGTCCTCAGCCACCTGCTGACGCTGGTGCTGGGCTTTGCGCTGGGCGTCTACCTGCTGCCGATCCTGACCGCGCCGGCCGCGCCGAGCGCGGCGGCGGTCCGGGCCGAGGCCACGGCCGCGAGTTTTCGCGGGGCGTTCCGACGGGACTTGCAGGACAGCGATGCACTGCACTGGGGCGAGGGGCCGGTGACGGTCGGCCCGCGCAGCGTGGCGCTGGCCGGTCGGATCGCGCCCGGGCCGGACTACAAGCTCTACCTCTCGCCCGTCTTCGTCGAGACCGAGGCCGAGTTCGAACGCTGGAAACCGCAGATGCTGCGCGTCGGCGAGGTGACGACCTTCGAGAACTTCATCGTGCCGCTGCCGCCCGGAGCCGACCTGTCGCGCTACGACACGGTGATCGTCTGGTGCGAGAGCTTCAGCCAGTTCATCACCGCGGCGAAGTACCGCTGAAGGGGCGCCTGCCGGCCGCTTCCTAGAATCCCCGGATGACCGCTCCGACGCCCGCCTTCGTCCACCTGCGCAGCCACACCGAATACTCGGTGGTCGACGGCATGCTGCGCGTCGACGACCTCGTCGCCGCCGCGGCGGCCGACCGCCAGCCGGCCCTGGCGATCACCGACCTGACGAACCTGTTCGGCGCCGTCAAGTTCTACAGCGCTGCGCGTGCCAAGGGCGTGCAACCCCTGCTCGGCTGCGACCTCTGGCTCGAGCCCGAGGGCGGTGCCGCCAGCGATCGCCAGCCCAGCCGCCTGCTGCTGCTGGTGCAGAACCGCAGCGGCTACCTGAACCTGTGCGCACTGGTCTCGCAGGCCTGGACCGAGAACGTCCAGCGCCAGCAGGCCTGGACGAGTTGGGAGCAGCTCGCCGCGCATGCCGAGGGGCTGATCGCGCTGTCCGGTGCCGACCTCGGCGCGGTCGGCCAGGCGCTGCTGGCTGGCGATGCCGCGAGGGCCGAGGCCATGGCGCGTCGCCTCGCGGAGATCTTTCCCGGCCGCTACTACCTCGAACTGTGGCGCGCCGGCCAGCCCGGCAACGAGGCGCAGGTGCGCGCCGCGGTGCCACTGGCCGCGAAGCTGGGCTTGCCGGTCGTCGCCACGCACCCGATCCAGTTCCTCACCGAAGACGACTTCGAGGCCCACGAGGCGCGCGTGTGCATCGCCGAGGGCGAGACGCTGGCGAATCCCAAGCGCATCAAGCGCTTCACGCGCCAGCAGCATTTCCAGAGCGCGCAGCAGATGGCCGAGCGTTTCGCCGATGTGCCCTCGGCGCTGGCCAATGCGGTGGCGATTGCGCGGCGCTGCCACCTGAGCCTGACGCTGGGCAAGCCGCAGCTGCCCGACTTCCCGATCCCGGAGGTCGACGGCGAGCGCATGGCGCCGGAAGCGTATTTCCGCCATGTCTCGCGCGAGGGCCTGGAGCAGCGCCTCGCCGTGCTCTACCCCGACGCGGCCGAGCGTGAGCGGCAGCGGCCGCGCTACCTCGAGCGGCTCGAGTTCGAGATCGCGACGATCCTGAAGATGGGCTTCCCCGGCTACTTTCTGATCGTGGCCGACTTCATCAACTGGGCCAAGAACAACGGCTGCCCGGTCGGCCCCGGCCGCGGCTCGGGCGCCGGCTCGCTGGTGGCCTATGCGCTGAAGATCACCGACCTCGACCCGCTGGCCTACAACCTGCTGTTCGAGCGTTTTCTGAACCCCGAGCGGGTGTCGATGCCCGACTTCGACATCGATTTCTGCCAGGGCAACCGCGACCGCGTGATCGACTACGTCAAGGCCAAGTACGGCCGCGACGCGGTGAGCCAGATCGCCACCTTCGGCACGATGGCCGCGAAGGCGGCGCTGCGCGACGTCGGCCGCGTGCTGGGCATGGGCTATGGCCACGTGGACAGCATCGCCAAGCTGGTGCCCGCACCGCCCGGCAAGACGGTGACGCTGAAGCGCCCGGGCGACAAGCCCGACCCGGGGCTGATCTACGCGCGCAAGGAGGCGCCCGAGATCGAGGAGCGCGAGAAGCGCGAGGAAGAGGTCGCCGAGCTGCTGGCGCTGGCCGAGCGCGTCGAGGGCACGGTGCGCAACGTCGGCATGCACGCCGGCGGCGTGCTGATCGCGCCGGGCAAGATCACCGACTTCTGCCCGCTCTACCAGCAGCCGGGCAGCGACAGCGCGGTCAGCCAGTTCGACAAGGACGACGTCGAGGCCGCCGGCCTGGTGAAGTTCGACTTCCTCGGCCTGGCGACGCTGACCATCCTCGAGCTCGCGAAGGACTTCATCCGTGCGCGCCATCCCGAGCGCGCCGACTTCAGCTTCGAGCAGCTCAAGCTCGATGACCGTGCCACCTACCGGCTGCTCAGCGAAGGCAAGACGGTCGCGGTGTTCCAGCTGGAAAGCCGTGGCATGCAGGGCATGCTGCGCGACGCCAAGCCGAGCGTGTTCGAGGACATCATCGCGCTCGTCTCGCTGTACCGGCCGGGGCCGATGGACCTGATCCCGAGCTTTTGCGCGCGCAAGCACGGCCGCGAGGAGGTCGAGTACCCGCACCCGATGATGGCCGAGGTGCTCGAGGAGACCTACGGGATCATGGTCTACCAGGAGCAGGTGATGCAGACGGCGCAGATCCTGGGCGGCTACTCGCTCGGCGGCGCCGACCTGTTGCGCCGCGCCATGGGCAAGAAAAAGGCCGAGGAGATGGCCGAGCACCGCGAGAAATTCCGCGCCGGTGCGCTCAAGACCCATGGGATCCCACAGGACAAGGCCGACGAGATCTTCGACCTGATGGAGAAGTTCGCGGGCTACGGCTTCAACAAGTCGCACGCGGCGGCCTATGCGCTGGTCTCCTACCAGACCGCCTGGCTGAAGGCGCACTACCCGGCCGAGTTCATGGCCGCGCTCATGAGCTCGGTGCTGGACAAGGCGGAGGACGTGGTGGGCTACATCGCCGCGAGCCGGGAGCTCGGGAAGTCGATGCCCGAGAAGGCCCCGCACGGCCTGGCGG
>DATMJX010000050.1:0-2609 GCA_035553715.1 Methylibium sp. | reverse complement strand
TCGGCCTCGTCCGTCATGCCGGCTCCTGCCCACGCCGGCCGTGCGCGAGCGTTTGGTCAACCTGGGCGGCGAGGCCCTGCCGCTGTCGCCGGCCGAGTTCGGCAAGCGCGGCATGGACGATTCCAAGCGCTTCGGTGCCGTCATCCGCGAGCGCAAGATCACGGCGGACTGAACGGGCAGGCCCACTTCGGCGGGCCCTCACCGGGCCTCAGGCCATCACCACCGCGATGAACGCCAGCATGAACATCTGCAGTGCCGCCATGAGCGGCAGCACCAGCGGCATGATGGGGGTCACCTCGTCCATGATGTCCTGCGCGAACTCGTCGGTGAACTCCTTGAGCTCGGGGTCGGAGTAATCCTTCGGGTGCTCGGCCAGGGCCTGGTCGGGCGGCGGGTACTTGTGCGTCATGGCAGGGCCCTCTCGTCTGTTGATGGGCATTCCGCGCGGCAAGCGGCGTTCCTGCACGAAGGTCCAGGGGCCGCGCGCCGCGCAGACCGAGACGAGACCATGTTGCGCCCGATTTCACGGGCATTGCGGAGAAACCCCGTCGGCGGCGCGGTCGGGTGCGGCGGTCCTCAGATCGCCACGAGTTGCCGCACACCCTTCTCCTGCATTTCGCTGCCCGGCCCGCTGGCGATCACCTCGCCGCGTTCCATCACCAGGTAGCGGTCGGCCAGGGCCTCGGCGAAGTCGTAGTACTGCTCCACCAGCACGATGGCCATGGGCTCGCCGTCCAGGCCCTGCGTGGCCAACTGGCGGATCACGCGGCCGATGTCCTTGATGATGTTCGGCTGGATGCCTTCGGTGGGCTCGTCCAGGATCAGCAGCTTGGGCTTGCTGGCCAGGGCGCGCGCGATGGCCAGTTGCTGCTGCTGGCCGCCCGACAGGTCACCGCCACGGCGCCCCAGCATCTGCTTGAGCACGGGAAACAGTTCGAACAGTTGCGGCGGCACCGGCGTGCCCAGAGGCCGCGTGGCCAGGCCCATCTGCAGGTTCTCCTGCACCGTCAGGCGCGCGAAGATCTCGCGCCCTTGCGGCACGTAGCCCATGCCCAGGTGCGCCCGCACGTAGGGCGGCGCGGAGCGGACGGACTGGCCGTCGAACACCACCTCGCCGCTCTTGGCCGGCACCAGGCCCATCAGGCACTTGAGCAGCGTGGTCTTGCCCACGCCGTTGCGGCCCAGCACCACCGTCACTTCGCCGGCCTTGGCCTGAAGGCCCACGCCGCGCAGGATGTGGCTGCCGCCGTAGTACTGGTGAAGGTCTTTGACTTCGAGCATGGTCATCGTCCCAGGTAAACCTCGATCACGCGCTCGTCGGCCTGCACCTCGTCGAGCGTGCCTTCGGCCAGCACCGATCCGTCGCACAGCACGGTCACCTTCTCGGCGATGGTGCGGATGAAGGCCATGTCGTGCTCCACCACCATCAGCGAGTGCTGCCCCTTGAGCGAGAGGAAGAGCTGCGCGGTGCGCTCGGTCTCCTCGTCCGTCATGCCGGCCACGGGTTCGTCCAGCAGCAGCAGCTTGGGGTCCTGCATCAGCAGCATGCCGATCTCCAGCCACTGCTTCTGGCCGTGTGACAGCAGCCCGGCGAGGCGCCGCGCCTCGTCCTTCAGGTGGATCTGGCGCAGCACCGCGTCGATGCGGTCGCGCTGCGCGCCGCTGAGCCGGTGCGCGATGGCGGCCCAGGGGCCGCGCTCGCCGGCCAGCGCGAGCTCGAGGTTCTCGAACACCGTGAGCTGCTCGAACACGCTGGGCTTCTGGAACTTGCGGCCGATGCCGGCGCGCGCGACCTGCGGCTCGTTCAGGCGCAAGAGGTCGATCGTCGAGCCGAAGAAGGCCTGGCCGGCGTCGGGCCGCGTCTTGCCGGTGATGACGTCCATCATCGTCGTCTTGCCGGCGCCGTTCGGGCCGATGATGCAGCGCAGCTCGCCGGCGTCGATCGTCAGCGACAGCGCGTTCAGCGCCTTGAAGCCGTCGAAGCTGACGGTGATGTCGTCGAGGTAGAGGATGGGGCCGTGCGAGACGTCGAGCACGCCCGGCTGGAGCCGGCGCGCGTAGCTCGCGCTGCGCCCGCCGTCGTCGGCCGGCACCGCGAGTTCGGCCATCCGCTGGCGCGCCCGGCCGCCGGCGGCCATCAGCTCGGGCGTCATGCCGTCTTCCCCTTGCGGAGCTTGCGCCACAGGCCGATCAGCCCCTGCGGCAGGAACAGCGTCACCGCGATGAACAGCGCGCCGAGGAAGTAGAGCCAGAACTCCGGGAAGGCCTGCGTGAACCAGCTCTTCGCGCCGTTGACGAAGAAGGCGCCGACGATCGGCCCGACCAGCGTGCCGCGCCCGCCGACCGCGGCCCAGACCGCGATCTCGATGCCGGCCGCGGGCGACATCTCGCTCGGGTTGATGATCCCGACCTGCGGCACGTAGAGCGCGCCGGCGATGCCGCAGAGCACGGCGGACAGCGTCCAGATCGCGAGCTTGTAGGCCACCGGGTCGTAGCCGATGAACATGGTGCGGCCCTCGGCGTCGCGGATCGCCTGCAGCACGCGGCCGAACTTGGTGCCCATCAGCCAGCGCGCGCCGACGAAGGCGCCGATCAGCGTCAGCCCGGTG
>DATMJX010000049.1:0-9596 GCA_035553715.1 Methylibium sp. | reverse complement strand
GACTTCAGGCGCGTGAACAGCAGGTGCTCGCAGCCGGGCACGAGGCAGTCGAGGCAGCGCAGCCGCAGCGGCCGCGCCGGGTCGTCCGGCGCCGTGGCGAGGCCCAGCGGCGCGGCCAGCGCGGCGAGCGCGGCGCGGGTGCGCTGTTCGCCCTCGCCGTAGACCACGCCGTAGGCGAGGCCGGCGCGCTGCAGCGCGGCGCGCAGCCGCGCGTCGACCGGCGCGCGTGCGTGGGCGCCGTCGCGCTGCAGGCCATCGGCCCGCCAGGGCAGGTCCAGGCCGGTGACGAGCGTCATGGTGCAGGCGCGCTGGCGTGCGAGGGCGGCGTCGTAGAGCGCGGTGTCGCCGAACACGTAGTCGCTGTAGACGGCGGTCATCAGCGGTGTCGTGTCGGCCAGCACGATGCTGCCGTCGGCCGCGGCGAGCTCGATGCGGCGCCACTGTTCGGCGGCGATCGCGGCCTGCTCGTCGATGCGCGGCGTGCGGCCCGCGCGCTCGCAGAACTCGCGCAGGTACTCGAGCACCGCGGTGGCGCGCAGCCCGCGCTCGCGCAGCGCCTCGGCCAGCGCGAGCGCGAGGTCGGACTTGCCGGTGCTCTCGGCACCGAGCAGCGCGATCACCGGGCCGGGCGTGCTCATCGCGCGGCCTCCAGCCGCTGCGCCCAGGCGCGCCAGCCGGCCAGCGCGAGCAGCGCGAACAGCGCGTACAGCCCGACGGTGAGCCACAGCGACTTGTAGGCGAAGAGCCCGAGCGCGACCACGTTGACGACGACCCAGGCTGGCCAGTTCTCGACGCACTTGCGGCCGAGCAGCACGGTGGCGACGATGCTGCCCGCGGTCGGGAAGGCGTCCCACCAGGGCACGTCGGTGTCGGTGCCGTGGCGCAGCGCGAGTGCGATCGCCGGCCACAGCAGCGCCAGCGCGGCCAGCGCCGCCCAGCGCCCGCGGGCCGACAGCCGGTGCACCGCCAGCGCGCGGCCGTCGGCCTGGTGGCCGTGCAGCCACTGCCACCAGCCCCACAGCGCGACTGCGACGAACAGGCCCTGCAGCACCGCATCGCCGTACAGCCGCGCGTCCCAGAACACCAGCGCATAGAGCAGCGAGCTGGCGATCGCGAGCGGCCAGGCCAGCGGGTTGACGCGCAGGTTGCAGTACACCATCCACACGCCCAGCAGCGCACCGGCGAGCTCGGCGCGGCTCGCGACGAGTGGGCCGAGGGTCAGCGCGGGGGCGTTCAGCAGCGCGGCGAGCGAGGCGAGCATGCGGGGCGGTCCGCCACGCGGGCGGGCGAGGGCATCAGCGCCGCGGCGCGATCTGCACGAAGATCTCGTCGGGCTTGACCATGCCGAGCTCGAAGCGGGCGCGCTCCTCGACGATCTCGAGGCCTTCCTTCAGGTCGCGCACCTCGGCGGCGAGCCGCTCGTTGCGCTGGCGCGCCACGTCGTTCTCGGCCTGCTGGGCGGCCAGCAGGCGGCCGAGCTCGACGACGCGCCCCATCCCGTTCGAGCCGAACCACAGCTGCGCCTGCACGAGCAGCAGCGCGGTGGCGAGGGCGAGCGTGACGAGGCGCATCGCGGCCCGGCGGGGCTCAGCGCAGGTTGTAGAAGGCCTTGCGACCCGGGTACTGCGCGACGTCGCCGAGGTCTTCCTCGATGCGAAGCAGCTGGTTGTACTTGGCGATGCGGTCCGAGCGCGACAGCGAGCCGGTCTTGATCTGGCCGGCGTTGGTGCCCACCGCGATGTCGGCGATCGTCGAGTCCTCGGTCTCGCCCGAGCGGTGGCTGATCACGGCGGTGTAGCCGGCGCGCTTGGCCAGCTCGATCGCGGCGAAGGTCTCGGTCAGCGTGCCGATCTGGTTGATCTTGATGAGGATCGAGTTGGCGATGCCCTTGTCGATGCCTTCCTGCAGGATCTTGGTGTTGGTGACGAACAGGTCGTCACCGACCAGCTGCACCTTCTGGCCCAGCACCTTGGTCAGGTGGGCCCAGCCGGCCCAGTCGCCCTCGGCCATGCCGTCCTCGATGCTGAGGATCGGGTACTTGTCGACCCAGGTGGCGAGCATGTCGGTCCAGGCCTCCGAGCTCAGCTTCAGGCCGCCTTCGCCTTCCAGCACGTACTGGCCGGCGTGATAGAACTCGCTGGCCGCGCAGTCCAGCGCCAGCGCGATCTGCGTGCCGGGGGTGTAGCCGGCTTTGTCGATCGCCTCGAGGATCATCTGGATCGCGGCCTCGTGGTTCTCGACGCTCGGCGCGAAGCCGCCCTCGTCGCCGACCGCGGTGCTGATGTGCTTGTCGTGCAGGATCTTCTTGAGCGCGTGGAAGGTCTCGGCGCCCCAGCGCAGCGCCTCGCGGAAGCTCGTCGCGCCGACCGGCACGATCATCAGTTCCTGCAGGTCCAGGCTGTTGTTGGCGTGGGCACCGCCGTTGACGACGTTCATCATCGGCACCGGCAGCTGCAGGCCGCCCATGCCGCCGAAGTAGCGGTACAGCGGCAGGCCCGATTCCTCGGCCGCGGCACGCGCGACCGCCATGCTGACGGCCAGCGTCGCGTTGGCGCCCAGGCGGCCCTTGTTGTCGCTGCCGTCGAGGTCGATCAGGGTCTTGTCGAGGAAGGCCTGCTCGGAGGAGTCGAGGCCGAGCACGGCCTCGCTGATCTCGGTGTTGATGTGCTCGACCGCCTTGAGCACGCCCTTACCGAGGTAGCGCGACTTGTCGCCGTCGCGCAGCTCGATCGCCTCGCGCGAGCCGGTCGAGGCGCCGCTGGGCACGGCGGCGCGGCCCATCGTGCCGCTTTCCAGCAGCACGTCGCATTCGACGGTGGGGTTGCCGCGGCTGTCGAGGATCTCGCGGCCGACGATGTCGACGATGGCACTCATGGATCTACCTTTCGAGAGCGTTTCTTATGGATTCGAGGCCCCGGATTGGAACGCGGTCGGGGCGGGGGTATCGGCAAGCAGCAACAGATGGGGCGTACCCGTCAGCAGCTGAAATCGTTTTCCAGCAGCGGCTGGGACTTGACGACGCGGTCGATGCTGACGAGCTGCTCGAGCAGCGCCTTCATGTGCTTGAGCGGCACTGCGTTCGGTCCGTCGGAGAGCGCGTTCGCCGGATCGGGGTGGGTCTCCATGAACAGCCCGGCGATGCCGACGCCGACGGCCGCACGCGAGAGCACCGGCACGAACTCGCGTTGCCCGCCGCTGGAAGTGCCCTGCCCGCCGGGCAGCTGCACGCTGTGGGTGGCGTCGTAGACGACCGGCGCACCGGTCTCGCGCATGATCGCGAGGCTGCGCATGTCGGAGACGAGGTTGTTGTAGCCGAAGCTCGCGCCGCGCTCGCAGGCCATGAAGACGTCGTCGGGCAGGCCGGCCTCGCGGGCCGCGTCGCGCGCCTTGTCGATGACGTTCTTCATGTCACCGGGCGCGAGGAACTGGCCCTTCTTGATGTTCACCGGCTTGCCGCTCTGGGCCACCGCGCGGATGAAGTCGGTCTGGCGGCACAGGAAGGCCGGGGTCTGCAGCACGTCGACCACCGCGGCGACCTCGCTCACCTCGGTCTCGGAGTGCACGTCGGTCAGCACCGGGACGTTCAACGCCTTCTTCACCTTCGCGAGGATCTCGAGGCCCTTCTCCATGCCCGGCCCGCGGAAGGAGCGCCCGCTCGAGCGGTTGGCCTTGTCGTAGCTGGACTTGAAGATGAAGGGGATGCCGAGCTCGGTGGTGATCTCCTGGAGCCGCCCGGCCACGTCCATCTGCAGCTGCTCGCTCTCGACCACGCAGGGGCCGGAGATCAGGAAGAAGGGCTTGTCGAGGCCCACATCGAAGTTGCACAGCTTCATGCCCGCACCTCGCAAGACGTGGGCATGAGCACTCCCGGGCTCCGATCCCCACTTTCGGCAGCACCCCGCCGGTGCCCTTCGGCGACGCCGTCGAACCCGCGAAGCCTCATGCGACCGCCTTGATCGCGTTGTCCTTGCTCGCGGCCTGGTGGGCCAGTGCCGCCCTCACGTAGCCGGTGAACAGCGGGTGCCCGGCCCAGGGCGTGGACTTGAACTCGGGGTGGAACTGCACGCCGACGTACCAGGGGTGCACGCTCTGCGGCAGCTCGACCATCTCGGTGAGCTTCTCGCGCTGCGTGATCGCGCTGATCACGAGGCCGGCGGCCTGCAGGCGCTCGAGGTAGTGCTCGTTGGCCTCGTAGCGGTGGCGGTGACGCTCGGTGACCACGGGCCCGTAGATCTGGTAGGCCAGCGTGCCGGGCTTGACGTCCGAGCTCTGCGCCCCCAGGCGCATCGTGCCGCCGAGGTCGGAGCCGGCGTCGCGCTTTTGGATCGAGCCGTCGGCGTCCTGCCATTCGTCGATCAGCGCGATCACCGGATGAGGCGTCTGCGGATCGAACTCGGTGCTGTTGGCGCCTTCGAGCCCGGCCTTGTGGCGCGCGTACTCGATGGTCGCGACCTGCATGCCCAGGCAGATGCCGAGGTAGGGCAGTTTCTTCTCGCGCGCGAAACGCGCCGCGCAGATCTTGCCCTCGATGCCGCGCTTGCCGAAGCCGCCCGGCACCAGGATCGCGTCGTAGGCGCCGAGCTGGGCGACGCTGTCCGGCGTGATGGTCTCCGAGTCGACGTAGTCGATCTCGACCTTCGCGTGGTTGTGGATGCCGGCGTGGCGCAGCGCCTCGTTGAGCGACTTGTAGCTGTCCGACAGGTCGGTGTACTTGCCGACCATCGCGATGCGCACCGCGCGCTGCGGGTGCTCGACCTCGTAGACCAGCTCGTCCCAGCGCGTCAGCTTGGCCGGCGGCGTGGCCAGGCGCAGCTTGTCGCAGACCAGGCCGTCGAGGCCCTGCTCGTGCAGCATGCGCGGCACCTTGTAGATCGTGTCCACATCCCACATCGAGATCACGCCCCACTCGGGGACGTTGGTGAACAGCGAGATCTTGGCACGCTCCTCGTCGGGCACCTGCCGGTCGGCGCGGCATAGTAGTGCGTCGGGCTGGATGCCGATCTCGCGCAGCTTCTGCACGGTGTGCTGGGTCGGCTTGGTCTTGAGCTCGCCGGCCGCGGCGATCCAGGGCACGTAGGTCAGGTGGACGAAGGCGGTCTGGTTCGGCCCGAGCTTCAGGCTCATCTGGCGCACCGCCTCGAGGAAGGGCAGCGACTCGATGTCGCCGACGGTGCCGCCGATCTCGACGATCGCCACGTCGATGTCGCCGGCCGCGCCGCGCTTGATGGAGTCCTGGATCTCGTTGGTGACGTGCGGGATCACCTGCACCGTCTTGCCGAGGTAGTCGCCACGGCGCTCCTTCTCCAGCACCGACTTGTAGATCTGGCCGGTGGTGAAGTTGTTGGCCTTCTTCATCCGCGTGGTGATGAAGCGCTCGTAGTGGCCGAGATCGAGGTCGGTCTCAGCGCCGTCGTCGGTGACGAAGACCTCGCCGTGCTGGAACGGCGACATCGTGCCCGGATCGACGTTGAGATACGGGTCGAGCTTGATCAGGGTGACCTTGAGGCCGCGCGATTCCAGAATGGCCGCGAGCGAAGCCGAGGCGATGCCCTTGCCGAGCGAGGACACCACACCGCCGGTGACGAAGACGAACTTGGTCATGTCGAGCGGCACCTGCGTGAGAGCGAAAGTGCCGTGGTGGTAAAGCGAGAGTATATCGGCCGGGGCCGCAGCCTCTTCCGGCCTCGGCGAGATCAGGCCGCTGGGGCGCTTCGCTTCGCTCATGTCCCCCGCCGCCGGCCTTTGGCCGACGGCTCCTTCTTTACTTCGCTGCGCGAAGCGCCCCACCGACCTGATCAAGCACCGCTGGTGGTGTTCGGCAGCCCGAACTCGCTCGGTCGAGGCCAAGAGCGTCGGCGGGCCGACGGAGCGAAGTAAAGGAGGAGCCCCGGGCGCAGCCCGGGGCGGGGACATGAGCGCAGTCGGCCCGCCGATGACCTTGGCCGGCCTCCAACGATCAAGGGAAATTTGGGTTCAGACGACCTTCTCGTGCTCGTTGCCGATCTTGCGCAGCGGCTCGCAGCGGCTCGTGCCGCTGAGCAAGGGGTGCTCGCCAGCGCCGGCGTCCCACTGCGGTGCCTCCAGCCCCTCGAAGACCTCGCGCAGCTTCGGCCCCCAGGTGCCGCGGATCATGCGGAAGTAGGGGTTGTGCTCGTCGATGCAGACGATGCGATCGCTGGCGAACCGGCCCTCCTCGTAGACCAGCAGGTCCAGCGGCAGGCCGACCGAGAGGTTGGACTTCAGCGTCGAGTCCATCGACACCAGCACGCACTTGGCGGCGGCGTCGAGCGTCGTCGTCGGCGTGATCACGCGGTCCAGGATGGGCTTGCCGTACTTGCTCTCGCCGACCTGGAAGTAGGGCGTCTCGCGGGTCGCCTCGATGAAGTTGCCGGCCGAATAGACCAGGAAGAGCCGCATCGCCTCGCCCTTGATCTGGCCGCCGAAGATCATCGAGGCGTTGAAGTCGATGCCGGCGGCCTTCAGCGAAGGGCCGTCCTGCTCGTAGACGCGCCGCACGGCCGCACCGAGCACGCGAGCGGCGTCGAACATGCTGGTGGCGT
Source organism: Methylibium sp. (assembly GCA_035553715.1). Taxonomy (GTDB): domain Bacteria; phylum Pseudomonadota; class Gammaproteobacteria; order Burkholderiales; family Burkholderiaceae_C; genus Methylibium. The sequence goes on along the minus strand of DATMJX010000049.1, from coordinate 3,036 downwards.
TCCAGATCGTGATCGGCTCGCGGCCGGGGCCCGCGTCGATCTTCTCGACCTGCAGGATCTCGCGCACCGACTGGCTGATCGACAGGTTGCCGGCCGACAGCAGCACCATGAAGCGGTCGCCCGGGCGCTCGTACACGATCATCTTGCGGAAGGTCGAGATCGCATCCAGCCCCGCGTTGGTGCGCGAGTCGGACAGGAACACCATGCCGGCATTGAGCCGCACGCCGACGCAGTAGGTCATGCCGCGACTCCTGCCGGGCCGCCCCAGGAGAGGCGCGCGCCGCCTCGGAGGGCGGCGAACTGGAGGTGAGCGTGGGGCGTCATGTCTTTCCTAGCAGGGACTTGAGTCGGTAGAGCGCATCGAGCGCCTCGCGTGGGCTCAGGGTATCAGGCTCGATGCGGGCCAGCGCCACCTCGATCTCGCTCGCCTCGCGCGCTGGCGCCGGCGGCGGCGCGGCAAAGAGATCGACCTGCGCCGAGCTCGAGGCCTGCTGCGCTTCCAGCGCCTCGAGCGCCGCGCGGGCCTGGCGGATCAGCGCACCGGGCATGCCCGCCAGCCGCGCGACCTGCACGCCGTAGCTGCGGCTCGCCGGGCCGGGCTGGATCTCGTGCAGGAAGACGATGTCGTCGCCGGACTTGCCGTGCGACTCGGCGGCGCTGACGTGCACGTTGAGCGCGCGCGGGTGCTTCTCGGGGAAGGTGGTCAGCTCGAAGTAGTGGGTCGCGAACAGCGTGAAGGCGCGGTTCTTGTCGTGCAGGTGGCTGGCGATCGCGCCGGCCAGCGCCAGCCCGTCGAAGGTCGAGGTGCCGCGGCCGATCTCGTCCATCAGCACCAGCGAGTGCTCGGTCGCGGCGTGCACGATCGCGGCCGCCTCGGTCATCTCGACCATGAAGGTCGATTGCGCGTTGGCCAGGTCGTCGGCGGCGCCGATGCGGGTGTGGATCGCGTCGATCGGCCCGAGCCGGCAGCGCTCGGCCGGCACCCAGGAGCCGATCGAGGCGAGCAACGCGATCAGCGCGACCTGGCGCATGAAGGTCGACTTGCCGCCCATGTTCGGGCCGGTGATCACCAGCATGCGGCGGTTGGCATCGAAGCGGCAGTCGTTCGGGATGAAGGCGCCGGCGCCGGTCTCGGCCAGCCGCGCCTCGACCACCGGGTGGCGGCCGCGCTCGATCTCGATGCAGGGCTGGGGCACGAACTCGGGCCGGCACCAGCCCAGCACCGCCGCGCGCTCGGCCAGCGCGGCCAGCGCGTCGAGGCTGCTGAGCGCGCGCGCCAGCTCACCGAGCGCACGCAGGTGCGCCTGCAGCGCGTCGAGCAGGCTCTCGTAGAGCAGCTTCTCGCGCGCCAGCGCGCGCTCCTGGGCCGACAGCGCCTTGTCCTCGAAGGCCTTCAGCTCGGGGGTGATGTAGCGCTCGGCGTTCTTCAGCGTCTGGCGGCGCCGGTAGTCCTCGGGCACCTTGTCGAGCTGGCCCTGCGTGACCTCGATGTAGAAGCCGTGCACCTTGTTGTACTGCACGCGCAGGTTGGCGATGCCGGTGCGTGCGCGCTCGCGCGTCTCGAGCTCGACCAGGTAGGCGTCGCAGTTCTGCGCGATGCCGCGCAGCTCGTCGAGTTCGGCATCAAAGCCCGGCGCGATCACGCCGCCGTCGCGCAGCAGCACCGCAGGCTCCTCGGCGATCGCGCGGCCGAGCAGCGTGCCGATCTCGGCCGGCGGGCTCAGCGGCGCGGCCAGCGCATCGAGCAAGGCGCTGCCCGTCGGCACCGTGGCGCGGATCGATGGCAGCAGCGCCAGCGTCGCGCGCAGGCCGGCGAGCTCGCGCGGGCGCACCTGGCGCAGCGCGACGCGTGCGGTGATGCGCTCGACGTCGCTGACGCCGCGCAGCGCCTCGCGCAAGGCCTCGCCGCCACGCTCGATCAGGCGCTCGATCGCGTCGTGGCGCGCGCTGGCGGTGTCGCGCTCGCGCGAGGGATGGGTCAGCCAGTGGCGCAGCGCGCGCGAGCCCATGCCGGTGCGGCAGACGTCGAGCAGCGACAGCAGCGTCGGCGCGTCGGGGCCGCTTTCGCCGCGCAGCGTCTGCGTGAGCTCCAGGTTGCGGTGGGTCGCCGGCGGCAGCTCGAGCAGGTCGCTGGCGCGCTCGACCGCGAGCGTGCCGACATGCGCCAGTGCGCGGCCCTGCGTGTGCTCGGCATAGGCCAGCAGCGCGGCCGCGGCCGCGTGGGCCACCGGCAGGTCCTGCGCGTTGAAGCCGGCCAGCGAGGCGACGCGCAGCTGCTCGCACAGCTTGCGCGCGCCGAGTGCGGGATCGAACTGCCAGGGCGGACGCCGCGTCACCGCGGCCCTCGCGCCGGCCAGTGCGGCCGGCGGCTCGTCGTCGACCAGCACCTCGGCCGGGGCGAGGCGAGCCAGCCAGCCGGCGAGCTCGCGCTCGCCGCATTCGGTGAGGCCAAGCGTGCCACTGGCCAGGCCGAGCCAGGCCAGCCCGTAGGTCGCGCGCTGCTTGTGCACGGCCAGCAGCAGCGTGTCGACGCGCTCGGCCATCAGCTCGGTGTCGGTCACCGTGCCGGGCGTGACGACACGCACGACCTTGCGCTCGACCGGACCCTTGGCGGTCGCGACGTCGCCGACCTGCTCGGCGATCGCGACCGACTCGCCGAGCTTGACCAGCTTGGCCAGGTAGCTCTCGAGCGCGTGCACCGGCACGCCGGCCATCACGACCGGCTCGCCGGCGCTGGCGCCACGCGTCGTCAGGGTGATGTCGAGCAGGCGGTGCGCCTTGCGGGCGTCGTCGTAGAACAGCTCGTAGAAGTCGCCCATCCGGTAGAGCACCAGCGTGTCCGGGTGCTCGGCCTTGATGCGCAGGTACTGCTGCATCATCGGCGTGTGGGCCGCGGTCTCGGGCGGGGAGGCGGTCATGGGGGTGAGCTCAGAGGCTGGTGCGCAGCGCGCCGGCGGCACGCGCCAGCGCGAGCGCCTCGCGGTCGGCCTGGGCCAGGCGGCGCAGCAGGAATGGGGTCGGGTCACCGTCAAACGC
>DATMJX010000048.1:0-16360 GCA_035553715.1 Methylibium sp. | reverse complement strand
CACGTGCTCGCCGAGCTCGCGCGCGACGTCGGCGCGCATCGCCTGCAGCTGGCGCGCGAAGCGCAGCAGCACCTTGCCCGGCTCGGTCAGCCGCAGCGGCCGCGAGCGCACCACCAGCAGCTGGCCGACCTGCGACTCCAGCGCCCTCAGCCGCTGCGAGACCGCCGACTGCGTGATCGACAGCCGCTGCGCGGCGCGCTCGAAGCTGCCGGCGTCCGACAGCGCGGCCAGACAGTCGAGGGCGGCGGGGTCGAGGTCCTGCATCGCGGGCTCCATATTATCAACGGTGCTAATGTAATAAGAAGAAATTGAATGCGGCTTCACTACCGCCGGGGTGCTGCCGAGAATGGCTTCAGTGCCGTCACGAGCGGCGCAGGAGCACCCCATGAAGGTCATCGTCCTCGGCGCCGGCATCATCGGCATCAGCACCGCCTGGCACCTGCTCGAGGAGGGCCACGAGGTCACGGTGGTCGACCGCCAGCCCGACGCGGCGCTGGAGACCAGCTTCGCGAACGGCGCGCAGATCTCGGTCAGCTTCTGCGAGCCCTGGGCCAACGCCGGCGCGCCGCTGAAGGTGCTGAAGTGGCTGCTGCGCGACGACTCGCCGCTGCTGTTCCGTCCCAAGCTCGACGTCCACCAGTGGCGCTGGGGCCTCGCCTTCCTCGGCCAGTGCACGGACGCGGCCTTCGCGCGCAACGTCGCCCAGCTCGTTGCGCTGGGCCGCTACAGCCACGAGTCGCTGAAGGCGCTGGTGGCGGCCACCGGCATCGAGTACCAGCGGCTCGAGCGCGGCATCCTGCATTTCTTCAGCAGCGCGGCGGACCTCGACGCCGGCGCGTCCGGCGCCGAGCTGATGCGCCGTCATGGCGTCGACCGCCGCGTGCTGAGCCGCGAGCAGGTGCTCGCGATCGAGCCGGCGCTCGCGAGTTACGGCGCCCAGTTGCACGGCGGCACCTACACGCCCAGCGACGAGTCCGGCGACGCGCGCGTCTTTACGCAGGCGCTCGCGCGGCGCTGCGCGGCGCGCGGCGCGAGCTTCCTGTACGGTCGGGACATCGCGGCGCTGGAGGAAGTCGGTGGCCGCGTCGCCACCGTGCGCGTGACCGATCGCAGCACCGGCGAGGCGCAGGCGCTGCGCGCCGACGCCTTCGTCGCGGCGCTCGGCGCCTACACCGCGCCGCTGCTGCGCCCGCTGGGCGTCCACCTGCCGATCGTCCCGGCCAAGGGCTATTCGGCGACGCTCAAGCTCAAGCGGCCCGAGCGCGCCAGCGTCGTCAGCCTGATCGATGACGCGCGCAAGATCGCGATCTCGCGCCTCGGCGACCGCATCCGCATCGCCGGCACCGCCGAGCTGGCCGGCTACGACACGCGGCTCGACAGCGCGACCGCGAAGGTGCGCTGCGCGGCGCTCATGCAGCGCTACGAGCAGCTCTTCCCCGGCGTCGCGGAGCTCAGCGAACCCAACTTCTGGTGCGGCCTGCGCCCGAGCACGCCGACCAACATCCCGGTGATCGGCCGCAGTGCGCTGCGCAACCTGTGGATCAACGCCGGCCACGGCACGCTGGGCTGGACCCATGGCGCCGGCTCGGGCCGCGCGCTCGCCGAGCTGATGAGCGGCAAGCGCCCGGCGCTGTCCGGTTTCGGCTTTTACGGCCCGCTACCAGCCGCGCCGGGCAAGGCCATGCGGCGCCCTGCCGTTGCTTGACCGGGCCCCCCACGGCCGCACAATGAAGCGGCCGTGGTCACCGTCACCTTCACCTCGCACCTGCAGCGGCACGTGAGCGTGCCGCGCCACGAGCTGGCGCAAGCCGCGACGCTGCGCGAGGCGCTCGCGCAGGTCTTCGCCGCCCACCCGCAGGCGCGCGGCTACGTCCTCGACGACCAGGGTGGCCTGCGCACCCATGTCGCCGTGTTCATCGATGGCCGGCGCGCGTGTGATCGAAGCGGTCTCGGCGATGCGCTGCAACCCGACTCGCAGGTCCACGTGCTGCAGGCCCTCACGGGCGGCTGAGACGACAAGGAGGCTTCCATGTCCGAACGACTCTGGGTCGGCACCCGCAAGGGCCTGATCGAGTTCCGCCGTGGGGCCGGCGGCTGGGCGCAGCGGGCGGCCCATTTCCTCGGCGACCCCGTCAGCCAGGTGCTGCACGACCCGCGCGACGGTGCGCTCTACGCGGCGCTGAACCTCGGTCACTTCGGCTGCAAGCTGCATCGCAGCGACGACGGTGGCGCGAACTGGCAGGAAGTCGCCGCGCCGGCCTATCCGCCCAAGCCGGAGGGCGACGACGACACCGCGCCCTGGGACCTGAAGCTGATCTGGAGCCTCGCGCCTGGCGGCGTCGGTGAGCCCGGCTTGCTCTGGGCCGGCACGCTGCCCGGCGGGCTGTTCCGCTCGGCCGACCGCGGCGCGAGCTGGCGGCTCGTCGAGTCGCTGTGGCACGAGCCGCTGCGCCGCCAGTGGGCTGGCGGCGGCTACGACTGGCCGGGCATCCACAGCATCGTCGTCGACCCGCGCGACCCCCGCCGCTTGCTGGTCGGCGTGTCCTGCGGCGGCTGCTGGCGCAGCGAGGACGACGGCGCCAGCTGGGCGCTGTCGGCCCAGGGCATGCGCGCGGCCTACATGCCGCCCGAGCAGGCCTACGACCAGAACAGCCAGGACCCGCACCGCGTCGTGCAGTGCGCCGCCGCGCCCGACACGCTGTGGGCCCAGCACCACAACGGCATCTTCCTCAGCCGTGACGGCGGGCGGCACTGGAGCGAGATCGAGCGCGCCGGACCATCGGTGTTCGGCTTCGCGGTGGCGGTGCATCCGCGGGACCCCGACACCGCCTGGTTCGCGCCGGCCGTCAAGGACGAATGCCGCGTGCCGGTCGACGGCCGGCTGGTCGTCACGCGCACGCGCGATGGCGGCAGGAGCTTCGAGAGCTTCTCCGACGGCCTGCCGCCGGCGCCGGGCTACGACCTCGTCTACCGCCACGCACTGGTCGTCGATGGCAGCGGCTGGCGCCTTGCGCTGGCGTCGACCAGCGGCAACCTCTGGATCAGTGAGGACGGCGGCGAACGTTGGAACGGTCTTTCATACCATCTGCCGCCAGTCAGCGCGCTGGCCTTCGGCTGAATCGTGCCCGCCGGGCTCGACATCCTTCTGATGGGGGATGCGTGCGCAAGGCTTCGGCTGAAACATGGCGGCCAGCGCTGTCACACGCCAGACCGACAGGCGGCGCGCGCCGATCGCGGCGGTTCCCGGCCGCTTGGCGCGACGCCTCGATCCCAACGACGCCCTCATCGCTGAGGGACTTGACGAACCCGCCCCGACCCGGAGGCGGGTTCTTTTTTTGGCCGTCTCAGAACCCGTCGGCGAGGGCGCCGCGCAGGTGCTCGACCAGCGCACGCACCGCGCGCGGAACCTGTGGGCTCCAGGGGCGCAGGGCCCAGACCGCGTCACCGAAGAAGCCGACCGGTCGCCAGCCGGGCAGCAGCTCGCGCAGCCGCCCGGCGCGCAGTGCCGCGGCGGCGCTGAAGTCGGGCAGCAGACCGATGCCCAGGCCACTGAGCACCGCGTCACGCAGCACCTCGGAGTTGTTGGCACGCAGCGGCCCGGCAACCGTGACGCGCTGGCGCTCCGGTTCGCTGCCGCGCGCGCGGGCGCGCTCGAAGGGCCAGACCGCCGGCCCCGGGCGCAGGTAGGGCAGGCAGTCGTGGCCGGCCAGCTCGGCCGGCTCGGCCGGCTCGCCACGTCGCTTCAGGTAGGCGGGCGTGGCGACCAGCAGCGTGCGCGAGCCACACAGCTTCACCGCGACATGGTTGTCCGGTGGCGTGCCGGTGTGGCGCACCGCGAGGTCGTAGCCCTCGTGTGCGAGGTTCGCGAGCCGGTCCGACAGGTCGAGCTCGATGCGCACGCCCGGCCAGGCGCGCAGGAAGCCCTCGAGCTGCGGCGCGATCTGCTGGCGGCCGAGCGCGACCGGCGCGGTGACCCGCAGCAGACCCTGCGGACGGGTCGCGAGGTCGCGTACCGCCGCCAGGCTGTGTTCGATCTGCGCGTAGGAGGCCGCCGTGTCCTCGACCAGCGTGCGGCCCGCCTCGGTGAGCCGCACGCTGCGCGTGGTGCGCGTCAGCAGCGGCACGCCGAGTGCGCGCTCGAGCTCGGCGATGCGCTGGCTGACGGCCGCCTTCGACAGCCCGAGCCGCTGCGCCGCCTGGGTGTAGCTGCCGCATTGCGCGATCACGCCGAGGGCCTGCACATGGGCCCACAGCGCCGGGGAGGTGGTGGATTTCATGCGGTCTATTGTTCATTCGGATGAACAATGAAGTCACGTCGCCGGACTGGTCAAGGGCGGCCGGCGCGCCTACGCTTGCCACATCGTTGCCAGGAGACCTGCATGGGCGCCCCCGAAACCATTTCCCCCCCCACCAGCGCCACCGCCGAGATCGGCCACTTCATCGCCGGCCGCAAGACCGCCGGCAGCAGCACTCGCCGCCAGGCCGTCTGGAACCCCGCGACGGGTCAGGTCGCTCGCCAGGTCGTGCTCGGCTCGGCCGAGGACGTGCACGCGGCGGTCGCCGCCGGGCAGGCGGCCTTCCCGGCCTGGTCCGAGACACCGCCGCTGCGGCGCGCGCGCGTCCTGCAGCAGTTCCTGCAGCTGCTGAACGAGGAGCGCGACACGCTCGCCGCGATGATCACCGCCGAGCACGGCAAGGTGTTCACCGACGCGCAGGGCGAGGTGACGCGCGGCATCGAGATCGTCGAGTTCGCCTGCGGCGCGCCGCAGCTCTTGAAGACCGATTTCACCGACCAGGTCGGCACCGGCATCGACAACTGGGTGCTGCGCCAGCCGCTCGGCGTGGTGGCCGGCATCACGCCCTTCAACTTTCCGGTGATGGTGCCGATGTGGATGTTCCCGGTCGCGCTGGCGACCGGCAACACCTTCGTGCTCAAGCCCAGCGAGCGCGATCCCTCGCCCGCGCTCTACCTCGCCGAGCTGCTGCAGCGCGCCGGCCTGCCCGAGGGCGTGTTCAACGTCGTCAACGGCGACAAGCTTGCGGTCGACACGCTGCTGACGCACCCGGACGTGAAGGCGGTGAGCTTCGTCGGCTCGACGCCGATCGCACAGTACATCTACGAGACTGGCGCGAAGCAGGGCAAGCGCGTGCAGGCGCTCGGCGGCGCGAAGAACCACATGGTCGTGATGCCCGACGCCGACCTCGACCAGGCGGTCGACGCGCTGATCGGCGCGGCCTACGGCTCGGCCGGCGAGCGCTGCATGGCGATCAGCGTCGCGGTGCTGGTCGGCGACGTGGCGGACCAGATCGTCCCGAAGATCGCCGAGCGCGCGAAGGCTCTGAAGGTCGGCAACGGCATGGCGCCCGACGCCGAGATGGGCCCGATCGTCACCGCCGAGGCCAAGGCGCGTATCGAGGGCTATGTCGACATCGGCGTCAAGGAAGGCGCGACGCTGGTCGTCGACGGCCGCGGCCTGACGGTGCCCGGCCATGAGAACGGCTTCTTCACCGGCGGCACGCTGTTCGACCACGTGACGCCGGCGATGCGCATCTACCAGGAAGAGATCTTCGGCCCGGTGCTCGCCTGCGTGCGCGTGAAGGACTTCGCTGCGGCCGTGGCGCTGGTCAACGCGCACGAGTACGCCAACGGCGTGGCCTGCTTCACCCGCGACGGCCACATCGCGCGCGAGTTCGCGCGGCGCATCCAGGTCGGCATGGTCGGCATCAACGTGCCGATCCCGGTGCCGATGGCCTGGCATGGCTTCGGCGGCTGGAAGAGGAGCCTGTTCGGCGACCTGCACGCCTACGGCGAGGAGGGCGTGCGCTTCTACACGCGGCAGAAGTCGGTGATGCAGCGCTGGCCCGAGAGCATCTCCAAGGGCGCCGAGTTCACGATGCCGACGGCGAAGTAGGCCCTCATCAGGTCCGCACGGCCGCCCGAAGGGCCTGAGGCGCCCCCTCGGGGGACAGCGGGCGTGGGGGCTGCTTCCCTTCAGCTGCCGACCACGCCGCCGTCGCGGCGGCGGATCGCCACCGTCGCCGAGCGGGGCCGCGTGCCCGGGCCATCGGGCCAGCCCGATGCCGCGCCTTCGCCGGGGTGCTGCACGTTGACGAACAGCGTGCACCCGTCCGGCGCCATCACCGCGCCGGTGATCTCGCAGCCGGCCGGGCCGGTCAGGAAGCGCCGCACCTCGCCGCTGGCCGGGTCGGCGCACAGCATCTGGTTGTGGCCCAGTCGCGCGTAGTCGCCCTGGCCGATCTTCGAGGCCGAGGCATCGGTCTGGATCCACAGCAGGCCGCGCGCATCGACCATCAAGCCGTCGGGGCTGCCGAAGGCGTCGCCCTTGGCGTTGCCGCGTGCCTCGGGGCGCTCGTTGGCCGGGTCGCCGGCCAGCACGAAGTGCTCCCACGCGAAGCGCGTGCCGGCAAAGCCGCCGTCCTCGCGCCAGCGCAGGATGTGGCCCATCGGGTTCGGCGCGCGCGGGTTCGCGGCGTCGGCGCCGGGCGCCCCGGGGCGCCCGCGTGCGGCGTTGTTGGTCAGCGCGCAGTAGACGAAGCCGGTGGCCGGGTCGCCGGCGACCCACTCCGGCCGGTCCATCGGCGTGCCGCCGGCGGCATCGGCGGCCTGGCGGGTCTTGACCAGCAGATCGCCCTGGCTCGCGAAGGCCTCGAGCCCCGGCCGGCCGGCGGTGAGCTCGATCCATTCGCCGCGCCCGCCGGTGTCGAAGCGCGCGACGTAGAGCCGGCCGTGGTCGAGCAGCTCGCGGTTGGCGGCCGCCCCGCCGGGCCGGACGGCGTCGCGCGTGATGAACTTGTAGAGGTGCTCGAAGGCGCCGTCCTCGCCCATGTAGACGACTGCGCGGCCGTCGGCCGCCTGCACCACCCACGCGCCCTCGTGGGCCGCGCGGCCGAGCGCGGTGCGCTTGACCGGCTCGCTCGTCGCGTCGAAGGGGTCGATCTCGACCACCCAGCCGAAGCGGTTGAACTCGTTCGGGTGCCGGCCGGCGTCGAAGCGCTCGTCGTGCAGCGCCCAGCCGGCGCCCTGGCCGCCGGCGTCGAGGCCCCAGCGGCGCTGGTGCGCGTCGGGCCGTTCCGGGCCGCGGAAGTACTGCGCGAAGTTCTCCTCGCAGCTGAGGTAGGTGCCCCAGGGCGTCGCGCCGCTCGCGCAGTTGTTGAAGGTGCCGAGCACGCGGGTGCCGCTCGGATCGAAGGCGGTGCGCATCAGCGGGTGGCCGGCCGCCGGGCCCGCCAAGCGCATCGGCGTCGCGGCGGTGATGCGCCGCGCGTGCCGCGAGGGTCGCACGATGCGCCAGTTTCCATCGCGGCCGCGCGCCAGCTCGACGATCGACACGCCGTGCGCGGCCTGCGACTTGCGCACCTTCTCGGCGCTCCAGGCCGCGGTGCCGTCGGCGTGCAGCAGGCGCTCGTCGGTGTACTCGTGGTTGACTGCGAGCAGCCCGCGCTTCGCGTCGATCGGGAAGAAGGCCATGCCGTCGTGGTGCATGCCGGCCTGCAGCGCCTGCTCGGCGGCGCTGTGGCTGGCGTCGGGCCTCCAGGCCGGCATCGCGCCGGGCACGCCGACCGGGTCGCCCCAGGCGTAGATCACCTCGGCGACATAGCCCTCGGGTACCACGAGCCGGTCGGCCAGCGAGGGCGGCACCGCCTTGAAGCCCAGGCGCGCGGCCGGCGCCGCCGCCCGTGTGCCGAGCGGCGCCAGCAGCGCGGCGACGGCACCGAGCCCGCCTTGCACCCAGCGGCGGCGCGCCGGATCGGACAGCGCATGCAGGTCGGGGCGCGGCGTGGGCATGGGCCGCATTTTGGCGTGGCGGTCGTTGCGCGCTACGCTGTGCCCATGAGCCCGCCTGTCCGCGCCCCCCTCGTGCTGATCACCGGCGCCGGTCGCGGCATCGGTGCCGCGGTGGCCTTGCGCTGCGCCGCCGCGGGCTGGGCGGTCGCGGTCAATTACGCACGCGACGCCGCCGCGGCCCAGGCGGTCGTCGACGCGATCGTCGCGGGCGGCGGCGAGGCCCGGGCCTTTGCCGCCGACGTGGCCGACGACGCCCAGGTCGTCGCGCTGTTCACCGCGGTCGACGCGCATTTCGGCGCCGGCCGGCTGCGCGCGCTGGTCAACAACGCCGGCATCGTCGCGCCGGCCGCGCGCGTCGACGCGTGTGACGCCGCGCGCGTGCGACGGCTGTTCGAGGTCAATGTGCTCGGCAGCTTCGCCTGCGCGCGCGAGGCGCTGACGCGCCTGAGCCCGCGCCACGGCGGCGCGGGGGGTGTGATCGTCAACCTGTCCTCGGTGGCGGCGCGGCTCGGTGGGCCGGGTGAGTATGTCGACTACGCGGCCACCAAGGGCGCGATCGAGAGCTTCACCGTCGGGCTGGCGAAGGAGGTCGGGGCCGAGGGCGTGCGCGTCAACGCGGTGCGCCCCGGCATCATCGACACCGAGATCCACGCCTCGGGCGGCCGGCCCGAGAGGGCGCAGCAGATGGCGCCGCTGATCCCGATGCAGCGCCCCGGCACGGCCGACGAGGTGGCCGCGGCGATCGTCTGGCTGCTGTCGGACGAGGCCGGCTACGTCAGCGGCGCGATCCTCGACGTCGGCGGCGCGCGCTGAGCCGCCTCAGCGCCGCTCGACGACCACCGGCACCAGCTGCAGCGCCTCGCGCACGCGCTGGGCGGTGTCCTGGGCCTCCTCGCGCGAGGCGTAGGGCCCGGCCTGCAGCCGGTACAGCGGCGCGTCGCTGAACACCGCGAGCAGGGGCGCGAGCCAGTCGAGCTCGCCAGCGACGCGCTGCTGGAAGCGCTCGACGCCCTGGCGTTCGCGGAAGGCGCCGAGCTGCACCCACCAGCCGCGCGCGGCCGGGGTCAGCGCGCGGGCCGGGGCGCCGTCGGCGACCGGCTCCGCGCCGCCGGTCTCGGGGAGCAGCCCCACGCCGGCACCGGGTGCCGGCTCGGACGGGGGGGCAGGGGCCGTCGGCGGCGCCACCGCCACCGTGCCCGGCGAGGGCTCGGCCGGGGGCGGGATCGAGTCGGGCGCGCGATCGCGGCGCCAGGCGCCGCTGCGGATGTCGTCGAAGGTGAGCCGCTGGACCTCGACCGGCGCGAGCCCGCCGGCGACGCCGAGCTTGACCGCCGCCGCATAGCTCAGGTCGATGATGCGGTCGGCGGCGAAGGGGCCGCGGTCGTTGACGCGCACGATGATCTCGCGGCCGTTCTTCGGGTTGCGCACCCGCGCGTAGCTCGGCAGCGGCATGGTCTTGTGCGCCGCCGTCATCGCGTGCATGTTGTAGACCTCGCCGCTGGCGGTGCGGCGGCCATGGAACTTGCGGCCGTACCAGGACGCAAGGCCGGTCTCGCGGATCGGCACGTCGCGCGTCTCGGGCACATAGGCGCGCCCCAGCACCTCGTAGGGCTTGTTGGGCCCGCCGCTGCGCAGCGGCTCGACGCGCGGCTCGGCATCGGGCAGCCGGGCCAGCTCGGCCGGCGGCGGCCCCGCCAGCGGCGGGCCGTCGCGGCCCGCCGGGGGCTTGGGGGCCGAGCCGCAGCCGGCCAGCGCCAGCGCGAGCAGCACGGCGGCCGCGCCGGCGAGCGGCGCGGGACGTGGCCGTGTCGGATGATCCCCCTGCATGGGCGCGAACCATACCCGAGCCGGGCGACCGCCTGCGCGACACTGCAGACCTGCAGGGCGCTGGTGCCCCGCAGGTCTGCAGTGAGCCCGCCATGGACCCCTACGACCACGACCTCGAGCGCGGCCTGGCCAACCGCCGCGCGATGCTCGGCGATGCCTGGGTGGACAAGTCGGTCGCCAACGCGACCACCTTCAGCGCCGACTTCCAGCACTTCATCACCCGCTACGCCTGGCACGAGGTCTGGGGCCGGCCGGGACTGGAGGCGAAGACGCGCCGCGTGATCGTGCTCGCGATCACCTGCGCGCTGGGGCGTTGGGACGAGTTCGAGCTGCACCTGCGCGCCAGCCTCACCGGCGGCAATGCAGTCGGTCCGCAGTCGCCCGGGGGGCTGGCGCTGGGCGCGGGGCTGCCCGAGGGCCAGGCCGACACGCGGCTGACGCCCGACGAGGTCAAGGAGGTGCTGATGCAGGCCGCGATCTACGCCGGCGTGCCGGCCGCGAACACCGGCATGGCGATCGCCGCGCGGCTGCTGCGCGAGCTCGGCGAGCCGCCACTGCCGCAGGCCGCCACCGAGGCCAGCCATCCCGGCGTCGGCCGCGTCCAGCGCAGCGCCGGCACGCCGGCGCTGCGCTACACGGTGCGCGAGCCGCGCCGTGCGGCCGGCCGGCCGACGCTGGTGATGAGCCACGCGCTCGGCGGCGACGCCAGCACCTGGGACACGCTGGCCAATGCGCTGGCGGCCGAGCACCGCGTGGTCTGCTACGACCACCGCGGCCACGGCGACTCCGAGGTGCCCCCGGGCCCCTACACGATGACCGCGCTGGCCGAGGACGCCGAGCAGCTGCTCGCCGAGCTCGAGGCGCGGCTTGGCACCGGGCCGGTGGTGTGGATCGGCCTGTCGCTGGGCGGCATGGTCGGCCAGGAGCTGGCGTTGCGTCACCCGCAGCGGTTGCGCGCACTGGTGCTGGCGAACACGACCTCGGGCTACGGCGAGGCCGGTCGCGCGCTGTGGGCGCAGCGCATCGCCGCGGTCGAGGCCGGTGGCGTCGAGGCGGTTGCCGACGGCGCGGTGCAGCGCTGGTTCAGCCCGGCCTTCTACGCCGAGCGGCCGGCCTTGGTGGCGCGCTGGCGCCGCCGCGTTGCGACGACGCCGAGGGCCGGCTACCTCGGCGCCTGCCACGCGGTGATGCACATGGACACGGCGGCGCGGCTCGAGCGCATCGCGCTGCCGACGCTGGTGATCGCCGGGGCGCTCGACGAGGGGACGCCGGTGGCGATGGCGCAGACCCTCGCGCAGGGCATCCCGGGGGCGCGGCTCGAGCGGATCGAGGCGGCCGCGCACCTGAGCGTGCTCGAGCAGCCGGCGGCCTTTGAAGCGGTGCTGCGCCGCTTCCTCGCCGACATCGCCTAGGTCGCGCGCGGGCCCGCTTCGAGGTCGTCGAGGATCGGGCAGTCGGCGCGCTGGTCGCCGTGGCAGTGCGCGGCCAGCGCGGTCAGCGTGCGCCGCATGGCCTCCAGCTCGTCGATGCGACGCTGCAGGTCGGCCGCGTGCGCGAGCGCGACGCGCTTGACCTCGCGGCTCGGCCGGGCGCCGTCCTGCCACAGCGCGAGCAGGTTGCGGATCTCCTCGATGCCGAAGCCGAGGTCGCGTGCGCGGCGGATGAAGCGCAGCGTGTGCACCTCGCGCTCGCCGTAGCGGCGGTAGCCCGCCTCGGTGCGCGGCACCGGCGGCAGCAGCCCCAGGCCCTCGTAGTGGCGCACCATCTTGGCCGAGACGCCGGAGCGTTGCGCGGCCTCACCGATGTTCATGTCCATCAGCCCCGTGCCCTCCAGCGCTTGAGCAGCAGCGCGTTGCCGAGCACGCTGACGCTCGACAGCGCCATCGCCGCGCCGGCCACCACCGGGTTCAGCAGCCCGAAGGCCGCGAGCGGGATGCCGACGACGTTGTAGACGAAGGCCCAGAACAGGTTCTGGTGGATCTTGCGCGTGGTGCGCCGCGAGATCGCGATCGCGTCGGCCACCAGGCTCGGCTCGCCGCGCATCAGCGTGATGCCGGCGGCGTGCATGGCCACGTCGGTGCCGCTGCCCATCGCGATGCCGACATCGGCGGCGGCCAGCGCCGGCGCGTCGTTCAGCCCGTCGCCGACCATCGCGACCGGCCCGTCGGCGGCCTGGCGCAGGCCGGCGACGACCGCGGCCTTGTCGGCCGGCAGCACCTCGGAGCGCACGTCGTCGATGCCCAGGCGCGCCGCCACCGCGGCGGCCGCGCCATGGTGATCGCCGCTGACCAGCACGGTGCGCAGGCCGAGCGCGTGCAGCCGCTCGATCGCCACGCGGGCGTCGGGCTTGAGCTCGTCGCCGAAGGCCAGCAGTGCGAGCAGCCGCGGCGTCGCGCCGGTCTCGGCGAGCCAGGAGACGGTGCGGCCTTGCTCGGCGTGGCGGTCGGCCGCAGCCTGCAGCGGCGCCAGGTCCACGCCGAGCTCATGCATCCAGCGCGTGCTGCCAAGCGCCAGTGCATGCCCCGCCACCCGGCCGGTGATGCCGCGGCCGGCGACCGCCTGGACCTCGCTGGCCGGCGGGGCCATCAGCCCGTCGGCGGCCTGGCGTACGGCGCGCGCCAGCGGATGCTCGCTGCCAGCCTGCAGGCTGGCCGCCAGGGTCAGCGCCTCGCTGCGGGCCGTCGGCGCCGCGGGCTGCAGATCGGCCAGCGTCGGGCGGCCCACCGTCAGCGTGCCGGTCTTGTCGAAGGCGACGACGCGCAGCGCCTGCGCGGTCTCGAGGGCCGCCGCATCCTTGACCAGGATGCCGTGGCGCGCCGCCACGCCGGTGCCGGCCATCAGCGCCGCCGGCGTCGCCAGGCCGAGCGCGCAGGGGCAGGCGATCACCAGCACCGCGACCGCATTGAGCGTCGCGACCGACCAGTCGCCGCCGGCCAGCCCCCAGCCGAGCAGCGCCACGGCCGCGACCGCGACCACCACCGGCACGAACACCGCGCTGACGCGGTCGACGGTCTGCTGGATCGGCGCCTTGGCGGCCTGCGCGGTCTCGACCAGCCGCACGATGCGCGCGAGCGTCGATTCGGCACCGAGCGTGGTCGCGCGCAGCTCGAGCAGGCCTTCGCCGTTGAGCGAGCCGCCGATCACGCGTTCGCCGGCGCCACGCGCGACCGGCAGGCTCTCGCCGGTCAGCAGCGACTCGTCGAGGTGGCTCGCGCCGGCCTCGATGACGCCGTCGACCGGCAGCCGCTCGCCGGGGCGCACGACGACGAGGTCGCCGCGACGCAGCGCCGGGATCGGCAGCTCGAGCTCGACGCCGTCGCGACGGACGCGTGCGGTCTCCGGGCGCAGTGCCTGCAAGGCGCGGATCGCCTCGGTCGTCTGGCGCTTGGCGCGGGCCTCGAGCCATTTGCCGAGCAGCACCAGCGTGATCACCGCGGCCGAGGCCTCGAAGTACAGGTGCGGCGCGCCCGCATGGCCGGCGTGCGCGAACAGTGTCCAGACGCTCAGGCCGTAGGCCGCGCTGGTGCCGAGCGCGACCAGCAGGTCCATGTTGCCGCTGCCGGCACGCAGCGCGGCCCAGCCGTGGCGGTAGAAGCGTGCGCCGGCCCAGAACTGCACCGGCGTGGCCAGCAGCCACTGCAGCCAGCCGGGCAGCATCCAGTGCGTCCCCCACAGCAGCGCGAGCATCGGCAGCGCGAGCGGCAGCGTCAGTACGGCGGCGACGGCGAGCGGCCTGCCATCGATCGCCACGGCACGCGCAGGCGGCGCGTCGGCGGGCTGCCAATGCGCCGCATAGCCGGCCGCGGCCACCGCGGCCTCGAGTGCGCTGGGCGGCGTGCCGGTGGCGGCCTCGACATGGGCGCTCTCGGTCGCGAGGTTGACGGTGGCGCTGGCGACGCCGGGCACCTTCTTCAGGGCCTTTTCGACGCGCAGCACGCAGGAGGCGCAGGTCATGCCCTCGACGCTGAGCGTCAGGGCGGTCGCGGAAGGGTTCATGGCGGCTTGACGAAGGGCGCTCTCGCGGGCGATGCCGGGAGCTTCAACGTTTCCATCGTGGCAAAGTCAAGGCCGCATCACTTTGACCCGGGTCAACGCAGGGTGCTTGACCGGGCCCCGGGGGCGGCGGCGACGATGCCTGCCTGCCCTTCACCGGAGACCGCGATGATCGAGTTCGACGTCCAGGACATGAGCTGCGCCCACTGCGTGACCGCCATCACGAAGGCGGTGCAGGCGCGGGACCCGCAGGCGGTGGTCCAGATCGATCTGGCGACGAAACGGGTGCGCATCGAATCGGCGCTGCCCCGCGAAACGCTCGCACAGGCGCTCGACGAGGCCGGCTACACGGCATCGTTGGTCGGTTGAGCGGGGTGGCGCGCCCGAGTGTAGAAAGTTCGAACCAAGTTCTCGAAACTCTACAGGAATGGAACGACTACCTTAAGCGTGATGTACCGGCGTTCCGGGGGCCGAAGCCATGAGCAAGGTCCCGAACGATACCGGAATGCGGTCGGCTCCCCTCGGGGCGTTCAACGGGGCAGCCGGGACGGCGGCGACACAGGCAGCCACGGACCGGCCCGCCCCGTTTTCCCTGCGCCTGACATTCGAGGAACGCGCTGTCCTTGAGGCGCAGGCCGGGCACATGCCCCTCGGGGCCTATATCCGGGCGCGCCTGCTGGGCGGCGCAGCAATGCCGAGGAAGGTGCACCGCCGCCCGGTCAAGGACGACGAGGCTCTGGCCCGCGTCCTTGGCGCGCTGGGCAACGCCCGGCTATCCAACAACCTCAATCAGCTTGCCCGGGCCGCGAATGCCGGGGCACTTCCCGTGACGCCAGAAACCATGCAGGCCCTGATCGCCGCCTGCCGGGACGTGCGGGACATGCGGGCCGGCCTTATGGCCGCGCTCGGCCTCGACCCGGGCGGCCCATGATCCTGAAAGGCAGCCAGCGGGGCGGGAGTGCGCAGCTCGCCCGCCACCTTCTGAAGGCCGAGGAGAACGAGCATGTCGCGCTGCACGAGCTGCGCGGCTTCATGGCGGAAGACCTGACCTCCGCCCTGCACGAAGCCTATGCGGTGAGCCGGGGAACGAGAGCGAAGCAGTTTCTTTTCTCCTTAAGCCTCAACCCGCCTGCGCAGGAGCGGGTCTCCATCGATGAATTCGAGGCGGCGATTGAGCAGGTCGAGCAGAAGCTCGGCCTTGGCGGTCAGCCGCGCGCCGTCGTCTTCCACGAGAAGGAAGGCCGCCGCCATGCCCATGTCGTGTGGTCGCGCATCGACGCGCAGGAGATGAAGGCCATCAACCTGCCGCACTACAAGCTGAAGCTGCGCGACGTGTCGCGCGCGCTCTATCTTGAGCATGGATGGAGGATGCCGCGCGGGCTGGCCGATGCCCGCGAGAAAGACCCGCGCAACTTCACCCGCGACGAATGGGAGCAGGCAAAGCGCAATCAGCGCGATCCGCGCGCCCTGAAGACCCTGTTCCGCGAATGCTGGTTGATCTCCGATTCGCGGGCGGCGTTTGCCGCCGCGCTGAAGGCGCGGGGCTACAGCCTTGCGCGCGGCGACCGGCGCGGCCATGTCGCTGTGGACTTCCGGGGCGAGGTCTATGCCATTGCCAAGTGGACCGGCTTTCGCGCGAAGGAGGTCCGTGACCGCCTCGGCGACGAGTCCCTGCTCCCGAGCGTTGCCGAAGTGAAGGCGCAAGTCGCCACCCGGATGACAGACATGATCCGGGAACACGTTGCGGCAGCGGAGCGCGCCTTTGCGAAGCAGAAGGAAGCGCTCATCGCCCAGCGCCGCGAGGTTGTCGAGCGCCAGCGACGCGAACGGGAGGCCCTGGCCGAGCGGCACGAGAAGCGCCGCGCGATGGAAGGTGCGGAGCGCGCGCAGCGTGTGTCCCGGGGTCTTCAGGGCCTGTGGGACCGACTGACGGGGACGTACGGCAAGACCACCCGCCGGAACGAGATCGAGGCATGGGAGGCGATGCAGCGCGACCGGCGCGAGACGGACACGCTCATCGCCCGGCATCTGGATGAACGGCAGGGCATCCACGATGCCGCGCGCGCGGCGCGCGCAATGCACGAGAAGGAGGTCGCGCAGTTGAACCGCGACGTATCAACCCTGCTGTATCCGGAAGCCGCACGCGAACGCTCCGATATCCGCGCCCAGTTCCGCGATGCCGCACGCGGGCGTCGCCGGGACGGCGATGGCCGCGTGCGCGGACGCGGCTTCGATCTCGATTGACCTTCTGCGAAACGCTGGGATAGGCGCGCTCCGCGCCTGAACGCCTGACCCGAACCGCGAGCCTCGTTTCCCGTCACCCTCCCTTGCTTCTTCCGACTCCCGACCATCGGAGTCCTTTGCAGCCGATGATTGTTGTTGTCCGGGCCGAAAGGCTCCGGTGGTCGGGGCCTCCGAACCAAAGGAGGAAACGATGAAACTCATCACCCGTTTCGAGTTAGCGTCCAGGCCCTTGAGCGCGCTCTATCTGACGCGCCGCGAGGTCTTCAATGATTTCGCCCGCAGCACGCCGGGCACGGCGGACCGCCGCACGGCCCAGGCCTCGCTCGACAACATCGACGCGGAAATCAAGGCGCGGTCGCCGAGGCCGTAGGCAGCAATTCGCTCTTCAAAGGCTACTGAGAAGCTGGAAGCCGAGCCACAGGGTGAACGCTGCGGCGAAGAACACCCGCAGCGTTGAGCCACGAAAGAGAAGTTGCCAGAGCCGGGAGC
>DATMJX010000047.1:0-2942 GCA_035553715.1 Methylibium sp. | reverse complement strand
CACCGGCTGGGTCACGCTGCACGCGCGCGCCAACTACCGCAGCCCGCGCGAGGTGGTGCGGCTGCTGGCGGCGATCCTGCCGCCGGACGTCGAGATCGAGGCCGCGGCGCCGGCACGACATCGCGGTCGTCAGCTTCCGGGGCCGCGAGGGCTCGGCGATGCTCGGGCTCGACCAGCTCGGGCCGCACACGATCCGCCGCTTCACCGGTCGCTACGACCTGCTCGCGCAGCCGGTCTACACCGAGGGCGAGCTCTTGGTCGAGTCGGTCTACCGCTTCAAGGGCCAGGCCGCGCCCGCGGTCGTGCTGACCGAGGTCGACTTCGAGTCGCTCGACGAGAAGACGGTGAGGAAGCTGTTCGTCGGGGCGACGCGCGCGACGATGAAGCTCGCGATCGTGGCGAGCGCGCGCGCGGCGAAGGCGCTGCGGGCGGCGGTGCGCGCCTAGGACGTGTGGACAGTTACCGTAGCCAGAGGACGGCTGCGGTGAGTGCGACGAACGAGGCGAAGCGCGCGGCCAGCTTGTCGTAGCGTGTGGCGATGCGGCGGAACTGCTTGAGGCGGCAGAACAGCCGCTCGATGCGGTTGCGATCGCGGTAGCGCCCCCAATCGAGCGGGCGCTGCACCGAGCGGTGCACGTAGCACGGGATCACCGGCTCGATGCCGCTCGCCTGCAGCTGGCCGATCACGGCGTTGGTGTCGTAGCCGCGGTCGGCCAGCACCGCGCGCGGGCGCAGCCCCTCGAGCAGCGCCAGCGCCTGTGTGCAGTCGTTGATCTGGCCGGCGGTGAGTGCGAAGCGCGCCAGCCCGCCGCAGCGTGCGGCGAGCGCGTGGATCTTGGTGCTCAGCCCGCCCCGGGAGCGCCCCAGCGCTTGGGGCCCCCCTTTTTGCGCGCCCCGGCGCTGTGCTGGTGCGCCCGCACGATCGTGGAGTCGATCGCGACGTGGCGCATGTTGGCTCGGGCGTGCGCGAGCACCGCGAACACCTGCTGCCACACGCCCGCGTCGCTCCAGCGCGCAAAGCGCCGATACACGCTGTTCCAGTGCCCGAACTCGGGCGGCAGATCGCGCCAGGGCGCGCCCGTACGGGCCACCCACAGCACCGCCTCGACGAACAGCCGATCATCCGCACCATGTCCGCCCGGGGTGCCGGGTCGGGCCGGCAACAGCGGCTCGATGCGCGCCCACTGCGCATCGCTGAGCATCCGTCGGACCATGGCTGCCACCTCGCTACGCCTGCCGTTGGCTGGGGCAACGACGGCAAGCAAGTCAGCCGCAGCTCAGCTCAACGGCGACTGTCCACACGCTCTAGGGCGCGTCGCCGGCGAACGCGATCGTCGACAGCAGCGCGAGCTCGGCCTGGCGCGAGTCCAGCCGCGTGTGCTGCACGACGATCGGCACGTCCGACTCGATCACGCTCGCGTAGTCGGTGTCGCGCGGCACCGGCGCGGGGTCCTGCAGGTCGTTGAAGCGCAGGTGCAGCGTGCGCCGCGCCGGCACCGTCACCCGGTACGGTCCCGCGGGCTCGCGGTCGGCGAAGAACAGCGTGATCTCGACGCGCGCGTCGCGGTCGCCCGCGTTGAGCAGGCACGCGGTCTCGTGCGACTCGAACGCGCGGCCGGTGCCGGTGCTCGCCGACGGGATGTAGCCCTCGGCGATCGCCCAGCGCCGGCGTCCGATCGGGCTCATCGCCCCTCGCCCGAGGGCGGGAACAGCCCGTCCCACCACTCCTTCATGGTCGCGACGAACATGCGGCTCGCGCCGGGGTCGCGCTTGACGAGCGCCGACAGGTAGGCCTTCGCCTGATCGGGTTTGATGTGCGGCGGCAGCGGCGGCACCTCCGGGTCGGTGTGCACGTCGAGCAGCACCGGCCGGTCGGCGGCGAGCGCCTGGTCCCACGCGCGGCCCACGTCCTCGGGTCGATCGACGCGCACGCCGTGCAGCCCGAGCATCTGCGCGTAGCGCGCGTAGTCGAATTCGGGCAGCACCTGCGAGCCCTCGAACTTCGGGTCGCCCGCCAGCGCGCGCTGCTCCCAGGTGACCTGGTTCAGGTCGCGGTTGTTCAGCACCATCACGACGAGGCGCGGGTCGCTCCAGCGGCGCCAGTCGCGCGCCGCGGTGATCAGCGCGTTGATGCCGAGCATCTGCATCGCGCCGTCGCCCACCAGCGCGATCACCGGGCGCCCCGGGTGCGCGTACTTCGCGGCGACCGCGTAGGGCACGCCCGGGCACATGGTGGCGAGCCCCCCGGAGAGCGAGCCCATCATGCCGCGCCGGAACTTCAGGTGCCGCGCGTACCAGTTGGCGGCCGATCCGGAATCGCAGGTCACGATGCAGTCGTCCGGCAGGCGCGGCGACAGCTCGCTGAAGACGAGCTGCGGGTTGATCGGCGTCGCCTCGTTGGCGGCGCGCGCCTCGAGCACGCGCCACCAGCGCTCGACGTTGCGCTCGATCCGCTCGCGCCACGCGCGGTCCTGCTTGGGCTGCAGCATCGGGATCAGCGCCCGCAGCGTCTCCCGGCTGTCGCCGACGAGATTCACCTCCATCGGGTAGCGCATGCTGACGTTGCGCCCGTCGATGTCGATCTGCACGCCGCGCGCCTGTCCGTCCTTCGGCAGGAACTCGGAGTACGGGAAGGTCGACCCCACCATCAGCAGCGTGTCGCAGTCCTCCATCAGGTCCCAGCTCGGCTTCGTGCCCAGCAGTCCGATCGCGCCGGTGACGAACGGCAGGTCGTCGGGCACGGCCGCCTTGCCGAGCAGCGCCTTCGCCACGCCCGCGCCCAGCGTCTCGGCCACCTCGATGACCTCGTCGGTGGCGTGCAGGGCGCCGGCGCCGACCAGCATGGCGACGCGGCTGCCTGCGTTCAGCACCTCGGCGGCGTGCTTCAGCTCGTTCGGGTTGGGCGCGCCGGCGACCGCGGTATAGCCGATGCCGCTGTGCAC
>DATMJX010000046.1:0-9552 GCA_035553715.1 Methylibium sp. | reverse complement strand
CTCGCGTCCAGGCCCACGGACACGGGCATGAGCTTCTGCGACACGGGCTTGTCGGCGCCCTTGGCGAGCACGCCCACCACGTGGGCGGCCAAGCGCCGCGGCGAGGCATAGGCGGTCACGGCCGCGTCGGCCGGGGCCAGGCCCTGCGCCTTGAGGCTGTTGGCCAGCACGGTGGCGAAGGCGTCGCCGAGCTTTTTGAGCGCCTTGGGCGGCAGTTCCTCGACGAAGAGTTCGACGAGCAGGTTCTGTGCGGACATCGTTGTTCTTCTCTTCCCGGCTCAGGCGGCCTTTTTCGCGATCTGGGCCACCCACTCGCGCGGTGCCATGGGAAACCCCAGGCGCTCGCGGCTCTCGTAGTAGCTCTGGGCCACGCTGCGCGCGAGGTTGCGGATGCGGCCGATGTAGGCGGCGCGCTCGGTCACGCTGATGGCGCCGCGCGCGTCCAGCAGGTTGAAGCTGTGCGCGCACTTGAGCACCTGCTCGTAGGCGGGCAGCGCCAGTTGTTCGGCCATCAGGTGCTTGGCCTGCTTCTCGTGCGCGGCGAAGGCGGTGAACAGGAAGTCGGCGTCGCTGTGCTCGAAGTTGTAGGCCGACTGCTCCTTCTCGTTCTGCAGGTACACGTCGCCGTAGCTCAGCCCTTCGGTCCACTTGAGCTGGTACACGTTGTCCACGCCCTGCAGGTACATGGCCAGGCGCTCCAGGCCGTAGGTGATCTCGCCGGTGGCGGGGCGGCAGTCGATCCCGCCGACCTGCTGGAAGTAGGTGAACTGCGTCACCTCCATGCCGTTGAGCCAGACCTCCCAGCCCAGGCCCCAGGCGCCCAGCGTCGGGTTCTCCCAGTCGTCCTCGACGAAGCGGATGTCGTTGGACTTCAGGTCGAAGCCCAGCGCCTCCAGGCTGCCGAGGTAGAGCTCGAGGATGTTCGAGGGCGCCGGCTTGAGCACCACCTGGTACTGGTAGTAGTGCTGCAGGCGGTTCGGGTTCTCGCCGTAGCGGCCGTCCTTGGGGCGGCGGCTGGGCTGCACGTAGGCGGCCTTCCAGGGCTCGGGGCCGAGGGCACGCAGGAAGGTCGCGGTGTGGCTGGTGCCGGCGCCGACCTCCATGTCGTAGGGCTGCAGCAGCGCGCAGCCCTGCTCGGCCCAGTAGTGCTGCAGGCGCAGGATGAGTTGCTGGAAGCTCAGCATTCTTTCGCGGGAGTCGAGGGGCCGGCGCGGAACGCGCGGCGAGCCGCAGATTCTAGGCGGGGCCCCTTCGGCAGGCGTCAGCCGCCCCGCCGCTCGGCCAGCCGCATCCTCAGGCCGACCGGGAACATCGTGAACGCGAGCCGCTCCTCGGGCACGCCGCCGCCCGCCGGGCCGACCTCGAGCAGCTCGAAGCGCCGCGCCAGCATCGCCAGCACCATCGTCATCTCCAGCAGCGCCAGCCCGCGCCCCGGGCACAGCCGCGGCCCGGCGCCGAAGGGCATCGAGGCCTTGCGCAGCGCCGTGGCGTCCTCGCGCCAGCGCGGCGGCCGGAAGTCGGCGATGTCGGCCGCGAGCCGCTCGTCCATCGCGGCACGGCGCATCAGGCAGAACAGCGGCGCGCCGGCCGGCAGCCGCCAGGCCCCGAGCGTGGTGTCGTGGTTGGCCTCGAGAAAGAGCAGCGGCGCCACCGGCTTGAGCCGCATCGCCTCGTGCACCGCGGCCTCGACGCCGGCGAGGCCGCGCGCCGCGTCGACGCCGGGCGGCAGCGTGGCCGTGCCGAGCGCGGCGTCGACCTCGGCCACCAGCGCCTGCCAGTCGCCGCGGTGCGTGTGCAGCAGCCAGATCGCCCACGACAACGTGTGCGCGGTGGTGTCCTCGCCGGCCAGCAGCACGGTGATGACGTTGCCGACGACCTCGGCCTCGGTGAGCGCGCCGCCCTCGGCGTCGCGCGCCACGAGCATCGCCTCCAGCAGGTCGGTGGGCCGCTCGCGCCGCTGCGGCTCGTCCTGCAGCCGCTGGCGCGCGGCGCCCACGAAGCCGCGCACCGCGGCGTGGATCTGCTGCAGCGCGCGGTCGTAGGCGCGGTCGGCCGGCAGCCGCAGCCAGCGCCAGTACGGCCAGGGCGCGTTGATGCGGCGAAACAGCATCGGGAACATCTGGTCGAGGTGCTGCTGGATCGGGTGCGGCGCGTTCAGCGTGTCGAGATCGATGCCGAAGGCCAGCCCTGCGGTCACGTCGACCGTGTAGCGCGTCAGCGAGGCCTGCAGGTCGATCATCTCGCCGCGCCGGGCGGCCTCCAGCCACTGCGCGCCGAGCCGCTCGGTCACGCGCTGCAGCGACGGGAAGTAGCTGCGCAGGTGGGTCGGGTCGAAGGCGCTCATCACCAGCCGGCGCTGGCGCTGCCAGTCCGCGCCCTCGGCCGAGAACACCCCGTGCCCGCCGGCCTCGCGGATCACCGCCTCGATCGGCCGCATGCGCCGCCAGGTCCCGGGGCGCTCGCGCAGCGCCGTGGCGATCAGCGCCGGGTCGCTGATCACCAGCGCATCGCGCCGGCCGACGCGCAGCCGGTAGGCCGGCCCGTGGCGCTCGGCCCAGGCCTCCATCTGCTGGTGCAGCCGCGGCAGGTCGAACTGCAGCAGGTTGCCGACCAGCGGCCAGGGTCGCGGGCCACCGAGCTGCTCGATCGTGCGGGGGGCGGCGGCGTGGGGGGTCAGGGACGGTGTTGCCGACATCGGGCCTCCGGGCCACGGGGGACGCGCCATTCTGCGCGCCGCCTGCGCCAGCCTGGCGCAGGCCCCAGCGTCTACCCGGGGACGACGCTTGCGGGGCACGCGGCTAGCATCGCCCGATCCATGTGCCGCCTGCCTGCCCGCCGCGCCCTGCCGCTCGCCCTCGTGGCCGCGCTGCTGGGCGCCTGCGCAGCACGGCAGGAGCCGCCGCGGCCGCCGGACCTCGCCGCAAACCCGGCGGCCTGGGCAGCGCAGCGCAGCGACGACGCAGCCCTGCGCGAGGCGCTGGCCGCCGTCGGCGTCGACACGCGCGTCTGGCCGCTGCCGGCCTGGGACGCCGAGGCGCTCACCGCGCTGGCGCTGCAGCGCCATCCGGAGCTGGCCGTCGCGCGCGCCGAGCTGCGGGCCGCCGAGGCGGCCGCGGCACAGGCGCGCGCGCACGGCGGTCGCGGCGCCGAGTTCGGCCTCGAGCACCACAGCGAGGACGGCCGCAGCAGCGCGCCCTGGAGCCTGGGCGTCGCCGTCGACGCGCTGCTGGGCGGTGCGCCACGCCGCGCTGCCCAGGCCGAGCAGGCCGATGCGCTGGCGCGCGAGTCGCTCGAGCAGGCCGCGCTCGCGGTCTGGTCGCTGCGCCAGCGCGTGCATGCCGCGCAGCGCGGGCTGGCGCTGGCCGAGCGCCGCCGCGCGGCCGCCGAGGCGCTGCACGCGACGCGCGCCGAGCAGCGCACCGCCCAGGAAGCGCGCCTCGCGGCCGGGGCCGCCGACGCGAGCGAGGCGGCCCAGGCCCGCCAGCTCGAGGCGGAGGCGGCGCGCGACAGCGCCGCCCTGG
The DNA here is from genome assembly GCA_035553715.1 of Methylibium sp. GTDB lineage: Bacteria > Pseudomonadota > Gammaproteobacteria > Burkholderiales > Burkholderiaceae_C > Methylibium. Next base: position 6,031 of record DATMJX010000046.1, on the reverse strand, counting down.
CCGGCGCGGCACGCGCCGCGCGCGCCCGGCTGGCCGAGGCCGTCGGCCTGCCGCTCGCCACGCTGCAGGCCCTGCCGCTGGCGCTCGACGCGGCGCTGGCGGATCCGCCGGCGCTGGCGCCGCTCGAGCTGCAGCGCGCCGCGCTGCTCAACCGCCTGGACCTGCGCGCCGCGCTGGCCCGCCATGACGCCGCCGAGGCGGCGCTGCGTGTCGAGCTGGCCCGGCAGTGGCCCGAGATCACGCTCAAGCCCGGCGTCGCCTGGGACCAGGGGGACCGCGTCTGGTCGCTCGGCCTCGGCCTGGTGCTGCCACCGGGCGGGCGCAACCGCGCGGCGATCGACGCGGCGCTGGCGCAGCGTGCGGCACAGGCCCACCGCGTCGAGGCGCTGCAGCGCGAGGCGCTCGGCCGGCTCGACAGCGCGCGCGCCGCGCTCGGTGCGGCCGAGACGCAGCGCGCCGCCGCCGCCGCGCTGCACGACGAGGCCGCGCGCCTCGCGGCGCGCACCGAACGCCGCTACGCCGCCGGCGACGCCGACCGCAGCGAGCGCCTCGCCGCGCGCGCCGCGCTGCAGGCCGTCGAGCAGCAGCGCCTCGAGGCGCTGGCCGAGCGTGCCGCCGCCGTCGGCGCGCTCGAGGACGCGCTGCAGCAGCCGCTCGCCGGCCCCCGCCCCGACCCGCGGCTCGGCGCCGCCCCTGGAACCGACCTGCCATGAGCCGCTCCGCCCTCCTCAAGCTGCTGATCGCCCAGACCCTGCTGCTGGTGCTGGCGCTGTGGGCCGGCGCCTGGCTCGGCCGCGACGAGTTCCTGCTCGCCACCGAGGGCCCCGAGGAGGAGGCGATCGAGACCGCGCCCTCGCCGCAGGCGCGCGAGGGCGCGGGCGTGCCGGCGGTGCGGCTGACGCGCCAGGCCCAGCGCCACGTCGGCATCGAGCTGGCCGCGCCCGAGCCGGCCGAACTCGCCGAGACCCGCCGCCTGCCCGCCAGCGTGCTCGACGTGCAGCCGCTCGCGGCCCTGCGCGGGCGCCTGCAGGCGGCCCGCCACGAGGCCGACGCGGCCCGCGCGGCGGCCGCGGCCAGCGCGCTCGAGCGTCGGCGCGTGCAAGCGCTGTACGAGGACGACCGCAATGCCTCGCAGCGCGCGCTCGAGGCCGCGACCGCGCAGGCCGAGGCCGACGCGGCGCGCGAGCGCGCGGCCCGGGCCGCGCTGGCCGCGCTGCACGACGAGGCGCGGGCCCAGTGGGGCGCGCCACTGGCCGAGGCGCTGGCCGCGCCGGGCGCCGGCGCGGTCGAGCGTCTGGTCGCCGGCCGCGACGCGCTGTTGCGCCTGCCGGTGCCGCCCGACGGGACGCTGCCGCCCGAGGCCCTGCTGCAGCTGCCGCGCGCCGGCGCCGAGCCGCTGCGCGCGACGCGGCTCGGCACCGCCCCGGCCGGCGAGGCCGGCGGCCCGGCGCTGCTGCTGCGGGTCGCCGGCGCCGGCCTCGTGCCGGGCCAGCGCGTCGAGATCGAGGCCGCCGGCGGCAGCTGCCAGGCGGGCGTGCTGGTGCCGGCGGCGGCGATCGTCTGGCATGTCGGCCAGCCCTGGGTCTATGTGCGCGAGTCGGGCCGCGACGAGGACGACGTGCCCGCGCCGGCCGCTTCGGCAGCCTCGGGGGCCGCGGACGACGCCGAGGACGAGCCCGCGACCGACGCCTTTGAGCGCCGCGCGGTGCCGCACGCGCGCCGCGTCGGCGAGCGCTGGTTCCTGCCAGCCTTCCTCGAGGACGACCCGGTCGTCGTGCAGGGTGCGCAGGTGCTGCTCTCCGAGGAGTTGAAGTACCAGATCCGCGACGAGAACGACGACTGATGACGCCCTCCTCCGTTGCGGCCGTGCCCGTCCGCGCCCTCGCCGAGCCCGGCCGGTTCGCGAGGCCTGCGGGCCTGACCGCCCCCCGCCCCCGGAGGCCGACGCCATGATCGCCGCGCTGATCCGCTTCTCGGTGCGCCACCCGGTGCTGGTGGTCGCGCTCGCGCTCGCATTGATGGCCTGGGGCGTGAACCGGCTGTTCAGCGCCAGCCTGGACGTGTTCCCGGAGTTCTCGCCGACCCAGGTGGTGATCCAGACCGAGGCGCCCGGCCTGTCGGCGGCCTGGGTCGAGGCGCTGGTGTCGCAGCCGCTCGAGCAGGCCATCGCCGGTCTCGACGGCCTGCAGGCGCTGCGCTCGCAGTCCATTCCCGGCCTGTCGGTCGTGACGGTGTTCTTCACCGACGGCACCGACATCCACCGCCACCGCCAGGCGGTGGCCGAGCGGCTCGCCCAGGCGGGCAGCCGGCTGCCATCCGGCATCACGCCCGCGCTGACCCCGCTGACCTCCTCGGCCAGCACCGTGCTCGCGGTCGGCGTCACATCGAAGTCGCTCGACGGCACCGCGCTGCGCGGCGTGGTCGAGCGCACGCTGCGCCCGACGCTGCTGGCCGCGCCCGGCGTGGCCGACGTCAACGTGTTCGGCGGCCAGCTGCCGCAGTGGCAGATCCGGCTCGACCCGGTGCGGCTGGCGCGCCACGGCGTGACGATCGCCGAGCTCGAGGCCGCCGCGCGCCAGGCCACCGGGCTGCGCGCGGCCGGCTTCGTCGAGGGCCCGAACCAGCGCATCGCGCTCGGGCTCGAGCCCAGCGGCGACGGCGCCGAGGCGCTGTCGCAGGCCCTGCTGCGCGCGCCGCGCAGCGCCCAGGAGCCTGCGCTGCTGCTGCGCGACGTGGCCGACATCGTGGCCGGCGGCGCGCCCGCGATCAGCGGCGTGCTGATCGACGGCGCGCCCGGCGTCTTCCTGATGGTGCAGGGCCAGCTCGGCGCGAACACGCGCGACACCACGCGCGCACTCGACGCCGCGCTCGCGCGCGTCGAGCCGGCGCTGGTGCGCCAGGGCGCGACGCTGCACCGCGACCTGTTCCGCCCGGCCGGCTTCATCGAGACGGCGGTGCGCAACGTGCAGCGCGACGTGCTGGTCGGCGCGGCCCTCGTCATCGCGGTGCTGTTCGCCTTCCTCTACAACGTGCGCACCGCGCTGGTGACCATCGTCGCGATCCCGCTGTCGCTGCTGGCCGCGGTGCTGGTGCTGCAGGGCTTCGGCGTCGGGCTCAATATCATGGTGCTCGGCGGGCTGGCGATCGCGCTCGGCGAGGTCGTCGACGACGCGATCATCGACTGCGAGAACATCTACCGGCGCCTGCGCGAGAACCGCGCGTCGGCCGCGCCGAGGCCAGCCGCCCAGGTGGTCTGCGACGCCTCGCTCGAGGTGCGTGCCTCGGTGGTCTACGCGACCTTCATCGTCGCGCTGGTGTTCGTGCCGCTGCTGACGCTCTCGGGCGTGGCCGGCAAGCTGTTCGCGCCGCTGGGCTGGGCCTACATCAGCGCGATCCTCGCGTCGCTGGCGGTCGCGCTGACGGTGACGCCGGCGCTGTCGCTGCTGCTGCTCGCCAAGAGCGACCTGCCGGCCGGCGACCCGCCCTTCATCGCCTGGCTCAAGCCGCGCTACCGCGCGCTGCTGCTGTGGGTCGAGGCGCGCTCGACGGCGGTGATCGCGACGGTGGCGATCGGCATGGCGCTGGGCATCGGCATGCTGCCGCTGTTGCGCGGCGAGTTCATCCCGCCGCTCAAGGAAGGCCATTACATCGTGCACATGGCGGCGGTGCCCGGCACCTCGATGAACGAGTCGCTGCGCCTGGGCGAGCGGGTCACGCGGGAGCTGCTGGCGATCGAGGGGGTGAAGTCGGTCGCGCAGTGGGTCGGGCGCGCCGAGAACGGCGCCGACACCTTCGGGCCGCACTACAGCGAGATCGAGGTCGAGCTCGGCCAGGTCCGGGGCGAGGAGCAGCGCCGCATCCTCGACGAGATCCGCCGCCGGCTCGGCGGCGACGGCAAGGACTCGCCCGGCTTCGCGGGCCTGCAGTTCGGCGTCAACACCTTCCTGACCGAGCGCATCGGCGAGACCGTCAGCGGCGTGCCCGCCGAGGTGGTGGTCAATCTCTACGGCGAGCAGCTCGATGCGCTCGACGCCGACGCCCGCCAGGTGGCCGGCCTGCTGCTCGCGAGCCCTGGCGCGCGCGAGGTGCAGGTGCTCGCGCCGCCGGGGGCGCCGGAGCTCTCGATCCGCCTGCGTCCCGAGGCGCTGGCACGCCACGGTCTCGCCGCCGCCGAGGTGATGGACGCGGTGCAGGCGGCCTACGGCGGCACGACCGTCGGCCAGGTCTGGCGCGACGGCATGGCCACGCCGCTGGTGCTGGTGCTGCCGCCGGCGCTGCGCGAGGACCCGCGCCAGGTCGGCGCGCTGCCCGTCGGCCACGCGCTCGGCCGTCCGTTGACGCTGGCCGAGGTGGCCGACCTCGAGCTGGTGCAGGGGCGCTCGAAGATCCTGCGCGACGGCGCGCGCCGCGTGCAGACCGTGACCGCGAACCTGCAGCGCGGCCACGATCCCGAGACCTTCGTCGCACGGCTCGAGCAGCGGCTGCGCCAGGACCTGCCGCTCTCGCCCGGCGTGCATGCCGAGGTGATCGGCGCCGCGCAGGCCCAGGCCACCGCGCGCACCGAGCTGATCCAGGTCGCGCTGCTGGCGATGGTCGGCGTGGCGGCGCTGCTGCTGCTGGCCTTCGGCTCGGCGCGGCACCTGGGCATCGTGTTCGTCAACCTGCCCTTCGCGCTGGTCGGCGGCGTCGCGGCGGTGCTGACCACCGGCGGCGTGCTGTCGATCGGCACCGTGGTCGGCTTCGTCACGCTGTTCGGCATCACGCTGCGCAACTCGATCATGATGGTGTCGCACTACCAGCACCTGGTCGCCGACGAGGGCCGCGCCTGGGGCCTCGAGACCGCGGTGCAGGGCGCGCTCGAGCGGCTGCCCTCGATCCTGATGACCGCGCTGGTCACCGGCCTCGCGCTCGCGCCGCTGGCGCTGGGCAGCGGCGAGCCGGGCCGCGAGATCGAGGGCCCGATGGCGACGATCATCGTCGGCGGCCTGCTCAGCTCGACGCTGCTGAACCTGCTGGTGCTGCCAACGGTGCTGCTGCGCTTCGGGCGCTTCGACGCGCGGCCGGCGGCCGGTTGAGCCCCGCGCTCAGCGGCGCCCCGGGCGGGCGCGGTGCCGGCGCCAGAAGACGCGTTTGACGGCCTCGGTCGCGGCGGCGTAGGCGACGACGATGCCGAGCAGCGCGCCCAGCAGCGCCGGCGGCAGCGGCTGCAGGCCCAGCGCCCGCGCGAGCGGCCCGAGCCATGGCAGTGTCAGCGCCACCGCCGCCACCGCTGCGGCCAGCCCGAGCAGCAGGCCCGACGGCCGGCCCCGCCAGAGCGCCCGGCGCGTGCGCAGCACGAGCAGCACGACGAGCTCGGTGAGCAGCGAGACGACGAACCAGCCGCTCTGGAACAGCGCCGGCGAGACGTCGAAGACCTGCCGCAGCACGACGAAGGTCAGCAGGTCGAAGGCGGTGCTGAGCAGCCCGAACAGCAGCATGAAGCGCTGCATGTCGCGCAGGTCCCAGCGCGGCGCGTGCAGCAGCCCCTCGGGCTCGACGCGGTCGCCCGACAGCGCCAGGGCCGGCAGGTCCGACAGGAAGTTGTTCAGCAGGATCTGCGTGGCCGTCATCGGCAGGAAAGGCAGCAGCGGCGTCGCCAGCGCCATGCTGACCATGTTCCCGAAGTTGGCGCTGACGGTGATGCGGATGTACTTGAGCGTGTTCGCGAAGGTGCGCCGCCCCTCGGCGATGCCGCGCTCGAGCACCGCGAGGTCCGGCTTCAGCAGCACGATGTCGGCGCTCTCGCGCGCCACGTCGGTGGCGTGGTCCACCGACACGCCGACGTCGGCGGCATGCAGCGCCGGGCCGTCGTTGATGCCGTCGCCCAGGTAGCCGACGGCATGGCCGGTGCGCTGCAGCGCCCGCACGATGCGCTCCTTCTGCGCCGGATCGACCTCGACGAACAGCGCGGTGTGCTCGGCGCGGTGCCACAGGGCCTCGTCGCCCAGGGCCGCGATCTCGCCGCCCGTCAGGCAGGCCTGCGGGTCGAGGC
>DATMJX010000045.1:0-4536 GCA_035553715.1 Methylibium sp. | reverse complement strand
ATAGGTGACCAGGAAGACCACGATCACCACCGCCACCAGCGAGACGATCGCCGGGTAGAGCGCCGCGCCGATCAGCTTGGCCTTCAGGGCCTGGCGCTCCTCGAGGTCGTCGGCCAGCTTCTCGAGCACGGTGCCCAGCTGGCCGCTTTGCTCGCCGGCGCCGGCGTGCCGATCCTGAAGGCGCTGCAGGCGGCCGCCGAGACGCTGTCCAACCGCGCGATGCGCGCCGACGCCACCGCCGCGCTGGTGCAGGTGCGCGAGGGCGCGCCGCTGGCCGCGGCGCTGGCCGGCAAGAAGCGCTTCCCCGGGCTGCTGGCGATGTTTGCGCGGCTCGGCGAGCAGACCGGCCAGCTGCCGGTCATGCTCTCGCGCGCCGCCGTCCAGCTCGGCGCCGAGGTACAGCGCCGTGCGATGGCGCTGGCCACGATCCTGGAGCCGCTGCTGATCGTGACGATGGGCGCGGTGGTGATGCTGATCGTGCTGGCGGTGCTGCTGCCGATCATCCAGCTCAACACCTGGGTCAAGTAGCCGCGCGGCGTCAGCGCCGGCCCGGTGTCGGGGCACCCTGCCTGCGGCGCAGGCAGAGGGCCTGGGACGCCCCACGACGCCAGGACCTTGCCCCGGACCGCGCCGCGCGCACCCTGGCGCCCCGACCCCGCAGGCGGGCATGCCTCTTGCACAGGATCAACCCGGGGTTTGCCCCGTTGATCGGGCCGATCCTCGCCGTAGCCTTTGCTGCAATGGACTGACCGGATTGCCGTTTGCTGGAGGTTCTCGATGACGTCCACCGCCACCGATCTCGTTGCCCTGCCCTCGCCTTCGGGCCGCTCGGGCCTGCCGATCGCGCACATGCGCAGCGTCTACCGCGTCAACGACGTGGAACGCCGGCTCGAGAAGCTGCCACAGCGCGAGCACGAGACCCTGCGCGCGACCTACGAGCGCATGCTGGAAAAAGGCCCCGAGCGCTTCCAGGTCAAGCCCTCGGGCATCCCGGCGATGGACCAGCTCTACGACGACCTGCCGAACTTCCACACGGTGCTCGATGCGGTGAAGCGCCAGCTCGCGCTGTGCACCGACAGCCGCGACGCGCTCGAGATCACGCCGATGCTGCTGCTCGGCCCGCCCGGCGTCGGCAAGACCCACTTCGCACGCGAGCTGGCGCAGTTGCTCGGCACCGGCCTGGGCTTTCTCAGCATGAGCTCGCTGACCGCCGGCTGGGTGCTCAGCGGCGCGTCCAGCCAGTGGAAGGGCGCGCGCCCCGGCAAGGTGTTCGAGACCTTGGTCGACGGCCAGTACGCCAACCCGGTGATGGTGGTCGACGAGATCGACAAGGCCGGCGGCGAGCATGCCTACGACCCGCTCGGTTCGCTCTACAGCCTGCTCGAGCACGACACCGCCGGGGCCTTCACCGACGAGTTCGCCGAGGTGCCGATCGATGCCAGCCAGGTGATCTGGGTCGCGACCGCCAACGACGCGCGCGCGATCCCCGACCCGATCCTGAACCGCATGAACGTGTTCGAGGTCCAGATGCCGGACCGCGAGGCCGCGCGCAAGATCGCCGCCAAGCTCTACGCGAGCATCCGGGGTGCCCACGACTGGGGCAGCCGCTTCGCACCCGAGGCCTCCGTCGAAGTGCTCGACGCGATGGGCGAGCTCGCGCCGCGCGAGATGCGCCGTGCCTGGATGACCGCCTTCGGCAATGCCAAGCTCGCCGGGCGCGGCGAGGTGCAGCTGCGCGACCTGCCCGAGCAGCACGCGCGCCGCACCCCGATCGGCTTCATGCAATAAGGCCCGGCCGCGTTGCGGCGCCGGGCTAGCATCGGCGCATGTCCGTCTCCCTTGCCGGCCGCCTCGTCGTGGCCATCTCCTCGCGCGCGCTGTTCGACTTCGAGGAGGAGAACCGCCTGTTCGAGTCGCGCGACGACCGCGCCTACATGCAGCTGCAGCTCGACCGCCTCGAGGCGCCGGCGCAGCCGGGCGTGGCCTTCTCGCTGGTGCGCAAGCTGCTGGCCTTCAACGACGCGCAGGCCCAGCGCGTCGAGGTCGTGATCCTGTCGCGCAACGACCCGGTCTCGGGCATGCGTGTGTTCCGTTCCTGCCAGCACTACGGGCTGCCGATCGAACGCGGCGTGTTCACGCGCGGTGCCGCCCCGTGGCGCTACCTGCGGCCGCTGGCGGCCAACCTCTTCCTCAGCGCCAACGAGGCCGACGTGCGCGCCGCGCTCGATGCCGGCGTGCCGGCCGCGCGCGTGGCCACGCATGCCGCACGCGCCTCGGACGCGCACCCGCACGAGGTGCGCATCGCCTTCGACGGCGACGCGGTGCTGTTCTCCGACGAGGCCGAGCAGGTGTTCCAGGCCGGCGGGCTCGACGCTTTCCAGGCACACGAGCGCGAGCGCGCCGCGAGCCCGCTGCCGGCCGGCCCGTTCAAGCCGCTGCTCGAGGCACTGCACCGCCTGCAGCGCGAAGGCACGGCAGCCATGCGGCTGCGCACCGCGCTGGTCACGGCGCGCAGCGCGCCGGCCCATGAGCGCGCCATCCGCACGCTCATGGGCTGGCAGATCGAGGTCGATGAGGCAATGTTCCTCGGCGGCTTGGCCAAGGGCGAGTTTCTGCGCGAGTTCGAGCCGGACTTCTTCTTCGACGACCAGCCACGCCACGTCGACGGCGCCGCGCCGCACGTGCCGGCCGGCCACGTCGCCGCCGGCACGATGAACCGCTGAAGGCCGCGGCCGCGCTGCTCAGTCGTTGCGGCGCAGCCGCAGGCCGCTCCACAGGGCCAGCGCGAGCAGCGCCAGCCCCAGCGCGCCGTAGTCACTGACGTCGGCCTTGCGCGGGGGAGCAGCCGCAGGCACCGCGCCGCGCTCCTCGTGTCGCGAAGACCGGGCCGCGGACGGCGCCCCGGCGCCTGCGCGACGCGCCCCGAGGTCGCCCGACGGCGCGAGGACCGCCTGGACCTTTCCCCGCGGCTGCACACGCTCCTGCCCGACCACCGCAGGCCACGCCCCGCCGAGTGCGACGACCAGCGCCAGCGCGCGCAGGCACAAGACCCCACGCGGGCGGACCGGAGCGGTTGTCGTGCGCATCTGTGTATGCTGCCGTGCGCCCATGACAATTCACCGTCATCCCCCCCGCATTCGTGCGCTATCAAACAGGGGGGTTGTGCATCGCAGCAAATGTGGCCGCCCCCGCGCCGGGGCACGCTGCCGGGCAGACGGCGTGCCGCACACGAACAGGCGACCCGGTGTCGACGCCGCGAGACGTCGGCCGGGCTGAGGAGACTCCATGAGCGACGATGTCTTCGCCCCCCCACCGTTTCGCGCGGCCGACGCGCTGGCCACGCTCCGGCGCACCCTGCGCGACTTGAAGCTCGTCGAGCGTGAGGGCACGTTCGAGTGGCGCGCACAGCCGATCGCACAGCTCGCGCTCGAGAACGAGGCGTCGATCCGCGCGCGCATCGTCAAGCGCCCCGCGCGCTCGCCCGAATGGGAGACCCGGCTGCTGCGCAGCCACGCCGACCTGCGCAAGCTCGCCGATGAGCTGAGGCAGCGCATCGCACGCTGGAGCGACCGCGACGAGTGAGCCCGGGAACGTCGGCGGAGCATGACGGCATCGCCCGCTGACCACGGGCTGCCCGGCTTGCCGCGCCACGGCGCCTGCGCTTACAGTCGTCCAGCAATGGTTCGCTCACTGAGCATCGCGTCACGTGCACGGTGCTGCTGACACGATGCACGCCGTACCGCCTGCCAGCACCCTGTTCCAGGACATCGTCGCCTCGACGGACGATGCCATCGCCACCAAGACCCTCGACGGGCGGGTGATGAGCTGGAACCCCGCGGCCGAGCGGATGTTCGGCTACAGCGCCGCCGAGATGATCGGCCGCCCGATGACGACGATCTTCCCGCCGGACCGGCTCGGCGAGGAGGAGGACATCCTCGCGCGCATCGCGCAGGGGCAGCGGGTCGAGCCTTTCGAAACCGTGCGCCTGCACAAGGATGGAACGCCCATCCATGTCTCGGTCACGATCTCGCCGCTGCGCGATGCCATGGGGCGGATCGTGGGCGCCTCGAAGATCGCACGCGACATCTCCGAGCGGGTTCGCGCGCGCGAGCGTGAGGCGCTGCTCGCACGCACGACGTGGCTCTACGAGTCGCTCGTGGAGTCGTCGACCGACGCCATCATCACGAAGACGCTGCAGGGCCGGGTCACCAGCTGGAACCGGGCGGCGGAGCGCATCTTCGGCTACTCCGCGGCCGAGATGATCGGCACGCCGATGATCCGCCTGTTCCCGCCGGAACGACGGCCCGAGGAGGAGGACATCCTCGCCCGCATCGCCCGTGGCGAGCGGGTCGAGCATTTCGAGACCGTGCGGCTGCACAAGAATGGCGCGCCGATCCACGTCTCGGTCACGATCTCGCCGCTGCGCGATGCCATGGGGCGGATCGTGGGCGCCTCGAAGATCGCACGCGACATCTCCGAGCGGGTTCGCGCGCGCGAGCGTGAGGCGCTGCTCGCACGCACGACGTGGCTCTACGA
>DATMJX010000044.1:0-4420 GCA_035553715.1 Methylibium sp. | reverse complement strand
GCGCTGCCGACGTGACGCTGAAGGAGCGACGCCGGCTGCTTCTGCTGGTGCGCGAAACACCGTTCAACCTGGCACACCTGCGCAACATGACCGCGGTGACCGAGATGGGCGGCATCGTGTTCCCGCCGCTGCCGGCCTTCTACCACCGCCCGAGCTCGATCGACGAGCTGGTCGACGACACGGTCGAGCGGGTGCTGGCGCTGCTCGGCCTCGACGCGGCGCGGCCCCGGGCCTGGACCGGCCTCTGACTCAGGCGGCCGGCGCCTGGTAACCCCACTGCCGCCGCGCCGCGAACACCGCGTTCGGGTACTCGGCGCGGCCGCGGCTGCCGTTGTAGCGGCCGAGCGCGAGGAACAGGTCGCCGCGCTCGGTGTCGAGGTAGTGGCGCAGGATCACGCAGCCGAAGCGCAGGTTGGTCTGCATATGGAAGAGCTTGGCTGGATCGCCATCGCCGATCAGCCGGGTCCAGAACGGCATGATCTGCATGTAACCGCGCGCCCCGGCGACGCTGACCGCGTACTTGCGAAAGCCGCTCTCGACCTGGATCAGCCCCAGCACCAGCGCCGGCTCGAGCCCGGCGCGCAGGCTCTCGTACCACAGCGCCTCCAGGAACTCGATGCGGCTGCGGTGGTCGACCTTGCGGCGCCGCAGCCGCTGGCTCATCGCGTTGAGCCAGCCGAGATAGGCCAGCCGCGGCTCGATGCTCGCAAAGCTGGGACGCGGCGGCGCGCCGCTCGCGATCGCCGCCGACAACGCCGAGCGCACCGCATCGGCCAGCGGCTCCTCGACCTGGGTGCCGGCGCGCGCCCGCGGCAGCAGCGCCGCGCCCGCGGCGCCGAGCAGGACGCGGCGCCCGAGCCCGCTCACGCGGCGAGCCGCCCCTTCACGAAGGCGGCGATCTCGGCCGGCGCCACCTTGGTGGCTTCGGTGTCGCGCCGGCCCTGGTACTCGAGCTGGCCGGACTGAAGCGCCCGGTCGGAGATCACGACGCGGTGCGGCACGCCGATCAGCTCCCAGTCGGCGAACATCGCGCCCGGACGCTCGCCGCGGTCGTCGAGAAGGGCGTCGACGCCCGCCTCGAGCAGCTGCTGGTGCAGCGCATCGGCGGCGGCCTTGACCTCGGCACTGCGGTCGTAGCCGATCGGGCAGATCGCGACGGTGAAGGGCGCGATCGCGTCGGGCCAGACGATGCCGCGCGCATCATGCCCCTGCTCGATAGCCGCGCCCAGGATGCGGGTGACGCCGATGCCGTAGCAGCCCATCTCGAAGTGCCGCGGCTTGCCGTCCTCGGCCAAGTAGGTCGCGTTCATCGCCTCGGAATACTTCTTGCCGAGGTAGAACACATGGCCGACCTCGATGCCGCGCTGGATCGCGAGCACGCCCTTGCCATCCGGCGAGGGGTCGCCGGCCACCGCGTTGCGGATGTCGGCCACCAGGTCGGGCTCGGGCAGATCGCGCCCCCAGTTGACGCCGGTATGGTGGAAATCGGCCTCGTTGGCGCCGCAGACGAAGTCGCTCATCAGCGCGACGGTGCGCTCGGCGATCACCTTGACCGGCTTCTTAGTGCCGACCGGCCCGAGGTAGCCCGGCTTGGTGCCGAAGTGCTCTTCGATCTCGGCGACGGTCGCGAAGCGGAAGCCCGCTTTCAGCCCCGGCAGCTTGCCGGCCTTGACCTCGTTGAGCTCGTGGTCGCCGCGCACCAGCAGCAGCCAGACGGTGGACTTGACGATGTCGCCGGCCTCGTTCTTCTCGTCGGTCGCGAGCACCAGCGACTTGACGGTCCGCTCCAGCGGCAGGCCGAGCAGCATGGCGACGTCGGCGCAGGTGCTCTTGCCCGGGGTCGGTGTCTTGACCAGCGGCTGCGAGGGCGCGGCACGCGCGGCCAGCAACGGCACGCATTCGGCGAGCTCGATGTTGGCCGCGTAGTCGCTGCCCGGACAGTAGACCAGCGCGTCCTCGCCGGTCTCGGCGATCACCTGGAACTCGTGCGAGAGGTCGCCGCCGATCGCGCCGGTGTCGGCCGCGACCGCGCGGTACTGCAGGCCGAAGCGGTCGAAGATGCGCTTGTAGGCCGCGAACATGGTCTCGTAGCTCTTCGCTGCGGCGTCCTTGTCGCGGTCGAAGGAGTAGGCGTCCTTCATCGTGAACTCGCGCCCGCGCATGATGCCGAAGCGTGGCCGGCGCTCGTCGCGGAACTTGGTCTGGATCTGGTACAGGCACTTGGGCAGCTGCTTGTAGCTGCGCAGCTCCTGGCGCGCGATGTCGGTGACGACCTCCTCGCTGGTCGGCTGCATCACGAAGTCGCGCTCGTGGCGGTCCTTCAGGCGCAGCAGCTCGGGGCCCATCTTGTCGAAACGGCCGGTCTCCTGCCACAGCTCGGCCGGCTGCACCACCGGCATCAGCAGCTCGACGGCGCCGGCGCGGTTCATCTCCTCGCGGATGATCGCCTCGACCTTGCGGATCACCCGCAGCCCCATCGGCATGTAGTTGTAGATGCCGGCGCCGAGGCGCTTGATCAGGCCCGCGCGCATCATGAGCTGGTGGCTCTTGATCTCGGCGTCGGCCGGGGCTTCCTTCAGGGTGGAGACGAAGAACTGCGAGGCTTTCATGGGCAGACCGACGGGAGCAGCGCGGAGCGCAGCGGGAGCGGTGGGAAGCAGGCCGTGCCTAGGGCAGGCGCGGGGTTGCGCCGGGTAAGCCCAGTGCAATAATGAATTCAGTCTGAATTCGAGGTTTCATTATGCTCGACCGTGAAGGCTTCAGGCCCAACGTCGGCATCGTCCTGCTCAACCAGAGAAACCAGGTGTTCTGGGGCAAGCGGATCCGCACTCACTCCTGGCAGTTTCCGCAAGGCGGGATCAAGCACGGCGAATCGCCCGAGCAGGCGATGTTCCGCGAGCTGCACGAGGAAGTCGGGCTGCAGCCCGAACAGGTGCGCATCATCGCGCGCACGCGCGACTGGCTGCGCTACGAGGTCCCCGACCACTACATCCGCCGCGAGGCGCGCGGCCACTACCGCGGCCAGAAGCAGATCTGGTTCCTGCTGCAGCTGACCGGTCGCGACAACGACATGAACCTGCGCGCCAGCGACCACCCGGAATTCGACGCCTGGCGCTGGAACGAGTACTGGGTGCCGCTCGACGTGGTGATCGAGTTCAAGCGCGAGGTCTATCAGCTGGCGCTGACCGAACTGTCGCGCTTCCTGCCGCGCACCAACCCGCAGAACCGCTATCTGCGGGCCGGCATGCGCGCGCATCCGCGGCGCGAGACCCCCTCGCCGACCCCCGAGCCGGCGAACGACGCCGCCACGGACTGAGCGGCGCGTCGGCGCAGAACGACAGGGCGCGCGCTCGGCTGAGGGCGCGCACCTTCACTGCGGTGACCTTGAAGCCGGGGATCTTGCCGAAGGGATCGAGCGCGTCGCCGGTCAGCTTGTTGGCTGCCGCCTCCCAGAACGCGAAGGGCAGGAAGATCTGGCCGGGCTGCACATCGGGGCGCACGCTGGCACGCGCCTGCACCTGGCCGTGGCGGGTGGCGAGCTCGACCGCCTGGCCGTCGCGCACGCCAAGCGCGAGCGCATCGGCCGGATGCAGCGAGGCCAGCGCTTCGGGCGCGAGCGCATCGAGCATGCTGGCATGGCGCGTCATCGCGCCGGTATGCCAGTGCTCGAGCACGCGCCCGGTGGTCAGCACGAAGGGGTAGTCGGTGTCGACCCGCTCGGCGCCGGGACGGTACTGCGTCGGCACCACGGTCGCGCGGCCGTCGGCGGTCGGGAAATGGTCGACGAAGACCACGGCCTCGCCCGGCGCGTCCTCGCGCGCGGCCGGGGTCATCACCGCCTCCTCGCGCACCAGACGCGACCAGGGCACGCCGGCCAGCGGCTCCATCACGCCGCGCATCTCCTCGTAGACGCGCGCGACCGGCGCCTCGGCGGCGGCCTGGCCGTCGCCGTCCTCGGCGCGCCAGTAGTTCCAGCCGGCGCCCAGGCGGCGCGCGACCTGCTCGATCGCCCACAGGTCCTGGCGCGCGTCGCCGGGCGGCGCGACCGCCGGGCGGCCGACCTGGATCAGACGGTCGGTGTTGGTGTAGCTGCCCCACTTCTCGGCATGCGCCGAGGCCGGCAGCACGACGTCGGCCAGCACCGCGGTCTCGGTCGGGAAGATGTCCTGCACGACCAGGTGCTCGAGCTTGGCGAGCGCGGCGCGCGCATGGCCGAGGTCCGGGTCGCTCATCGCCGGGTTCTCGCCCTCGACGTAGAGGCCGCGGATCTTGCCCTCGGTGACGGCGTGCATGATCTCGACGACGGTCAGGCCGGGCCGCGGATCGATCGCGCTGCCCCACAGGGCCTCGAACTGCTCGCGGTAGCGTGCATCGCTGACGCGGTGGTAGTTCGGCAGCATCATCGGAATCAGGCCCGCGT
>DATMJX010000043.1:0-7565 GCA_035553715.1 Methylibium sp. | reverse complement strand
GCGCGCTCGGCCACCCGATCGGCGCCTCGGGCGCGCGCATCGTCGTCACGCTGCTCGGTGCGCTGCGCCGCCGCGGCCTGCGGCGCGGCCTGGCGACGCTGTGCATCGGCGGCGGCGAGGCGACCGCGCTGGCGGTCGAGCTCCTCTGAGTCGCGCGATGCAGGTCCTGGTGATCGGTGCCTCGCGCGGACTCGGCCTGGAGTTCGTCCGCCAGTACCGCGCGGCGGGCGACCGGGTCACGGCGACGGCGCGCGACGACGCCGGCCTCGCGCGGCTGCGCGCGCTGGGAGCCCGCACGATCGCGCTCGACGTGGCCGTGGCCGAGAGCTGCTCGCGGCTGGCCTGGCAGCTCGACGGCAGCGACTTCGACCTGGTGATCGTCAACGCCGGCGTCTACGGCGCGCCGAGCAGCGGGCTGCAGGCGCCGGCCGAGGCCGACTTCGACGCGGTGATGCACACCAACGTGCTCGGCGCGATGCGCGCCGTCGAGGCCTGCACCGAGGTTCTGGCGCCGGGCGCGACGCTCGTGCTGATGTCCTCGGGCATGGGCTCGATCGGCGCACGCGGCGCGCCCGACCGCTGGCTCTACCGCGCCTCGAAGGCGGCGCTGAACTCGGTGGCCAAGGACGCCTCGCTGGTGCTGGCCGGCCGCGCGAGCTGCATCGCGCTCGACCCGGGCTGGGTGCGCACCGACATGGGCGGGCCGGCCGCGCCGCAGGCGGTCGACGCGGCGGTCGCCGACATCCGCCGGACCCTGGCCGCGCTGACCCCGGCCGACAACGGCCGCTACCTGGCCTACGACGGCCGCGAGCGTCCCTGGTGAGCGCGAAGCAGGAGCGCCGATGCTGCTGAGCGAGCACCACCGCGCGGTGCAGGAGGCCGTGCGCGACTACGTGCAGGCCGAGATCGCCCCCCACGCGGCGGCCTGGGACAAGAGCCGCCAGTTCCCGGCCGCCGCGCTCAAGGGCCTGGCCGCGCTCGGCTGCTACGGCGTCGCCGTGCCCGAGGCCTGGGGCGGTGCCGGGCTCGACCATCTGAGCCTGGCGCTGATCCTCGAGGAGATCGCCGCCGGGGACGGTGCCACCAGCACCATCGTCAGCGTCAACAACTGCCCGGTCTGCTCGATCCTGCTGGCCTGGGCCGACGACGCGCAGAAGGCGCGCTGGCTCGTGCCGCTGGCGCGCGGCGAGATGCTCGGTGCCTTCTGCCTGACCGAGCCGCAGGTCGGCTCCGAGGCCGGCGGCCTGAAGACGAGCGCCGTGCGCGACGGCGAGCACTACGTGCTCAACGGCGTCAAGCAGTTCATCACCAGCGGGAAGCATGGCGATGTCGCGATCGTGATGGCGGTGACCGACAAGGCCGCCGGCAAGCAGGGCATCAGCGCCTTCGTCGTGCCGACGGCGACGCCCGGCTACGTCGTCGCGCGCCTGGAGGACAAGGCCGGCCAGCATGCCAGCGACACCGCGCAGGTCCTGTTCGAGAACTGCCGCATCCCGGCCGACCAGCGCCTGGGTGGCGAGGGCCAGGGGCTGAAGATCGCGCTCTCGGGGCTGGAGGGCGGTCGCATCGGCATCGCCGCGCAGAGCATCGGCATGGCGCGCGCGGCCTTCGAGGCGGCGTTGGCCTACAGCAAGGAGCGCGTCGCCTTCGGCAAGCCGATCTTCGAGCACCAGGCGGTGCAGTTCCGCCTCGCCGAGATGGCCACGCAGATCGAGGTGGCGCGGCAGATGCTCCACCACGCGGCCAGCCTGAAGGACGCCGGGCGGCCCTGCGTGAAGGAGGCCGCGATGGCCAAGCTGTTCGCCTCCGAGATGGCCGAGCGCGTGTGCAGCGCGGCGATCCAGGTGCACGGCGGCTACGGCTACGTCAGCGACTTCCCGGTCGAGCGCATCTGGCGCGACGTGCGCGTCTGCCAGATCTACGAGGGCACCTCGGACGTGCAGAAGATCCTCATCGGGCGCGCGCTGGCGTGAGGCCCGAGCCCCTGGACCGCCGGCTGCGCGCCTGGCTGCACTCGAGCGGCTCGCTGAGCCGGCGCATCGCCGCGGCCTTCGAGGGCTTCTCGGTGCAGTGCACCCGCCAGGGCGGCGGCGCGGCGCGCCCCGACGAGGCGCGCGTGCTCGGCACGCGCCGCGTGCACCGGCGCGAGGTGGTGCTGTGGGCCGAGGGGCGTCCGCTGGTGGTCGCGCGCTCGGTGCTGGCGGCGGTGCAGGCCCGGCTGGCCTGGCGCGCGGTGCGCGGCCTGGGCACGCGGCCGCTGGCCGACTTGCTGTTCGGTGCCTGCGCGGTGCGGCGTCAGCCGCTCGGGGCGCTGCGCTGCGCGCGCCCGCATGCGCGGGCGCTGCAGCGCCAGCTCGCCGGCGGCGCTGCAGCGCCCGCCTGGCCGCGCCGGGGCGTGTGGGGCCGCCGCGCGGTGTTCACGCACCGCGGCGTGCCGCTGCTGCTGACCGAGTGGTTCGCGCCGGCCCTGGCCGAGCGCTCGGCCGGCGCGCGTGCGGGCGGAGGCGTCAAGGGCCGGCCGGGGGCGCGCGGGCAGAATCGCCGCGCATGAACATCGTCATCGTCGGGGCCGGGCGGGTCGGCGAGAGCGTGGCCGAGAGCCTCGTGTCCGAGCGCAACGACATCACCGTGATCGACACCGATCCGCAGCGCCTCGCCGCGCTGCAGGACCGGCTCGACCTGCGCGGCCTGGCCGGCAACGGCACGCTGCCCTCGATCCTGGCCGAGGCCGGGGCCGCCGACTGCGACCTGCTGATCGCCTGCGCGTCGGCCGACGAGACCAATCTCGTCGTCTGCAAGGTCGCGCACGACCGCTTCAACGTGCCGACCACGATCGCGCGGCTGCGCTCGTCCGAGTTCGAGCAGGACACGGCGCTGCTCGGCAAGGCCGGTGGCTTCGCGGTGGACGAGGTGATCTGTCCCGAGGCCTCGGTCACCGCCTACCTCCACAAGCTCATCGAGCACCCCGAGGCGCTGCAGGTGCTCGAGTTCGCCGGCGGGCGCGTCAGCCTGATCGCGGTGCGCGCGCTGCACGGCGGGCCGCTGGTGCAGCACAACCTCGCCGAGATCCCGACGCTGGTGCCGGGGGCCGACATGCGCATCGTCGCGATCTACCGCGGCACCCGCCGCGTGCCGGTCGACGGCGACACGCGCATCGAGCCGGGCGACGAGGTCTTCGTGCTGGCCGCGACCGACCAGATCCGCACCGTGCTCGGCGCGCTGCGCGCGATCGACGAGCTCGCGCAGCCGGTGCGGCGCGTGATGATCGCCGGTGGCGGGCGCGTCGGCCTGCGGCTGGCGCGCGAGCTCCAGGACAGCCACCAGGTCAAGCTCGTCGAGGCCGATCGCAAGCGCTGCGACTACCTTGCCGCGCAGCTGACCGGGACCTGCCTCGTGCTGCACGGCGACTCGACCGATGAAGACCTGATGGAGGACGAGAACGTCCGCGACATGGACCTGTTCCTCGCGCTGACCAGCGACGACGAGGACAACATCATGTCCTGCCTGCTCGCCAAGCGGCTGGGCGCCAAGCGCGTGGTCGCGCTGATCAATCGCCGCGCCTATGCCGAGCTGGTCGAGGGCACGCAGATCGACATCGCGCTGTCGCCGGCCCACGCGGTGCTCGGGGAGCTGCTCGCCCATGTGCGCCGCGGCGATGTCGAGGCGGTGCACAGCCTGCGCCGCGGCGTCGCGGAGGCGCTGGAGGTGGTGGCGCGCGGCGACGCCCGCAACTCGAAGGTGGTCGGCCGGCGCATCGAGCAGATCGCGCTGCCCAAGGGGGTGCAGATCGGCGCGATCGTGCGCGGCCTCGAGGCCGAGGGGCGCGAGCCGCAGGTGCTGATCGCGCACCATGACACCGTGATCGAGCGCGACGACCACGTGATCGTGTTCGTGCCGCGCAAGCGCGTGCTGCGCGACGTCGAGCGGCTGTTCCAGGTCGGGGCGACCTTCTTCTGATGCGTCAGCTGCTGCCGGTCCTCGCCGTGCTGGGCGCCGTGCTGGCCGTGTTCGGCCTCACGATGGCGGTGCCGCTGGCGGTGGCCTGGGCGCGTGGCGAGCCCACGCTCGGCGCCTTTGCCGCGCCGCTGGTGCTCACCGTGGTCGTGGGGCTGGCGATGGCGCTGGCGACGCGGCGCGAGCGCCGCGAGCTGCAGCCGCGCGACGGCGTGCTGCTGGTCGTGCTGGTGTGGACGGTGCTGCCGCTGTTCGCGAGCCTGCCGCTGCTGATGCACTTCAACCGCGCCGGCACGCCGATCAGTTTCACCGACGCCTACTTCGAGGTCGTCTCGGGGCTGACCACCAGCGGCGGGACGGTGCTCAGCGGACTCGACGCGCTGCCGCCGTCGATCAACGTCTGGCGTGCCTTCCTGCAGTGGGTCGGCGGCATGGGCATCCTGGTCCTCGCGGTGGCGATCCTGCCGCTGCTCGGCGTCGGCGGCAGCCAGCTGTTCAAGGCCGAGGCGGCGGGGCCGCTGAAGGATGCCAAGCTGACGCCGCGCATCACCGAGACGGCCAAGGGCCTGTGGAGCGTCTATGCGGGACTGTCGCTCGCCTGCGTGGCCGCCTACTGGGCCGCCGGCATGCCGGCGCTCGACGCCTGGATCCACATGTTCACCACCGTCAGCCTCGGCGGGCTGTCCTCGCACGACGCGAGCTTCGGCCATTTCGGCTCGCCGCTGCTCGAGTCGATCGCGATCTTCTTCATGCTGGCGGCGAGCTGCAACTTCGCGCTGTACTTCGTCGCGCTGCGCAGGCGCTCGCTGCGCGGCCTGCTCGGCGACGTCGAGACCCGCGCCACGCTCGGCGTGATGATCGGTGCCGGCCTGCTGGTGGCCGCGGTGCTGGTCGTCGCGGGCACCTATGCGGAGCCGCTGACCGCGCTGCGCCATGCGATGTTCAACGTCGTGTCGGTCGCCTCGACCACCGGGTTTTCGACGGTCGACTACCTGCAGTGGCCGGTGTTCCCGCCGGTGCTGATGCTGCTGCTGTCGGGCATGGCGACGAGCGCCGGCTCGACCGGCTGCGGCATCAAGATGGTGCGTCTGCTGATCCTGCTCAAGCAGGCGCGGCGCGAGCTGACGCGGCTGATCCACCCGCGCGCGGTGCAGCCGCTGCAGCTGGGCGGGCGCACGGTGGACGCGCCGGTGATCTTCGCGGTGCTCGGCTTCATGCTGGTCTACGGGGCGACCATCCTCGGGCTGACCCTGCTGCTGCTGCTGTCCGGCGATCTCGACCTCGACACGGCGATGAGCGCGGTGGTCGCGTCGATCAACTGCATGGGCCCCGGCCTGGGGACGGTCGGCCCCGCGTCGAACTTCGGCCACCTCGGCGACTTCCAGACCTGGGTGCTGAGCGCCGCGATGCTGCTCGGGCGGCTCGAGCTGCTGGCGGTGCTGGTGCTGTTCACGCCGCAGTTCTGGCGCAAGTAGGCGGCACCGGACGCATGCCGCGGCGGCCGCGCGCCTGCGGGGATTACGTATCGGGTTAACGACAGCGTGCTCGATCGGGGGCGGTGCCTAAGATCTTTCGTCCGCACTCTGCCGGGGCCGTCGCCACTGCTGCAGCCCCTGCTCCGCACCTTCCAGGAGATCGCCATGAGCAAGAAGACCGCCCCCCAGCGCCGCCGCTTCCTGAAAACCGCCTCGGCCGGTGCCGTCGGCGCCACCGCGCTGGCCGCGCCGATGGTGTCGGTCGCGCAGACCACCACGCTGCGCTTCCAGAGTACCTGGCCGTCGAAGGACATCTTCCACGAGTACGCGACCGACTTCGCCAAGAAGGTCAACGACATGGCCGGCGGGCGCCTGAAGGTCGAGGTGCTGCCGGCCGGCGCGGTGGTGCCGGCCTTCCAGCTGCTCGAGGCGGTCAACAAGGGCACGCTCGACGGCGGCCACGGCGTCGTCGCCTACCACTACGGCAAGAACTCGGCGCTGGCGCTGTGGGGCTCGGGCCCGTCCTTCGGCCTCGACCCGAACCTGCTGCTCGCCTGGCACTACTACGGCGGTGGCGAGGACCTGCTGCAGGAGATCTACAAGAGCCTGAACATGGACGTCGTGTCCTTCCTCTACGGCCCGATGCCGACCCAGCCCTTTGGCTGGTTCAAGAAGCCGGTCGCGCGCCTGGAGGAGATGAAGGGCGTCAAGTTCCGCACCGTCGGCCTGGCGGTGGACATGTACACCGACATGGGCGCGGCGGTGAACCCGCTGCCCGGCGGCGAGATCGTGCCGGCGCTCGACCGCGGCCTGATCGACGCGGCAGAGTTCAACAACGCCTCCTCCGACCGCATCCTCGGTTTCCCCGACGTGGCGAAGAACTGCATGCTGCAGAGCTTCCACCAGAGCGGCGAGCAGTTCGAAATCCTGTTCAACAAGTCCAAGTACAACGCGCTGCCGAACGAGCTCAAGAGCATGATCGACTACGCGGTCCAGGCCGCCAGCGCCGACATGAGCTGGAAGGCCGCCGACCGCAACAGCAAGGACTACGCCGAGCTGAAGAAGGCCGGCGTGCAGTTCTACAAGACGCCGGATGCCATCCTGCGGGCGCAGCTCACCGCCTGGGACAAGATCGTCGAGAAGAAGTCGGCCGAGAACCCGCTGTTCAAGAAGGTGATCGACAGCCAGCGCGCCTACGCGCAGCGCGTCGGCCAGTGGCACAACGACTACACCGTCGACTTCAAGATGGCCTACAACCACTACTTCGGCAAGAAGTGAGTCGCTGAGGCGGCTTGTGGGCAAGACGCCGTGACGGGGGCGCGCGAAAGCGCGCCCCGTTTGCTGTTTGAGGGATGCACATGCAACGCACGCTGCTGGCGGTCGACCGCCTCTCGACCTGGCTGGGCCAGGTCTTCGCGTGGTCCATCGTCGCGCTGACGCTGGGCATCAGCTGGGAGGTCTATTCCCGCTACGTGATGAACGAGCCGCACGACTGGGCGCTGAACGGCCAGATCATGCTCTACGGCATCCTGTTCATGATGGCGGGGGCCTACACGCTGTCGAAGAACGGCCACGTGCGCGGCGACGTGCTCTACGGCTTCTTCCAGCCCCGCACGCAGGCGAGCATCGACCTGGTGCTCTACGTGCTGTTCTTCCTGCCCGGCATCGTCGCGCTGACCTGGGCTGGCTGGGGCTACTTCAACGAGTCGCTGGCGATCCGCGAGAAGACCTTCTCGGCCACGCCGCTGCCGCTCTACCCCTTCAAGTTCTTCATCCCGCTGGCCGGCGCGATCCTGCTGCTGCAGGGCTTCGTCGAGATCGTGCGCTGCATCGTCTGCATCCGGGACGGCGCATGGCCCTCGCGCGAGCAGGATGTCGAGGAGGTCGACGTCGACAAGCTCAAGGAGATGGTCCACGTGAAGGACGAGGACATCGCGGCGCTCGACGCCTACGTCGACCGCGCGGCCGGGGAGCGCAAGTGATGAAGATCCGCAAGGAACTCTGGTTCGGCTTCACGCTGATGGCGTTGATCGTCGCCGGCACCGGCGTGATGCTGCTGTCGGCCGACACGATCACCAACGGCCACCTCGGCCTGATGATGCTGGCCCTCGTGGTCGTGGCCATCATGCTGGGCTT
>DATMJX010000042.1:0-40535 GCA_035553715.1 Methylibium sp. | reverse complement strand
ATCCCCCAGGGGAGCGGACTCCAGCCGGGCTCACGATGAGCGAGCGCAAGGATCTCGAGATCATCGCCGGGCTGGTCCCGCCCGGCTCGCGCGTGCTCGACCTCGGCTGCGGCAACGGCGCGCTGCTGGCGCTGTTGCGCGACACGCGCGGCTGCAGCGGCTACGGCATCGAGCTCGACGACGCCAAGGTGCTCGAGTGCGTGCAGCGCGGCGTCAACGTGATCCAGCGCAACCTCGACGAAGGGCTGGCGATCTTCGGCGACGCGAGCTTCGACGTCGTGCTGCAGCTCGGCACGCTGACCAACCTGCACCGCACCGAGGAGCTGCTGCGCGAGACGGCGCGCGTCGGCCGCACCGGCATCGTCAGCTTCCCGAACTTCGCGCACTGGCCCAACCGGCTCGCGATCCTGCGCGGCCACATGCCGGTGACGAAGGCGCTGCCCTACCAGTGGTACGACACGCCCAACGTGCGCTTCGGCACCCACGCGGACTTCGAGGCGCTGGCCGGCCGCTGCGGGCTGCGCGTGCTCGACCGCTTCGGCCTGCACCGCGGCGCGGTGGTGCGGCGCTGGCCCAACCTGCTCGCCAGCACGGCGGTGTTCCGCATCGAGCAGGCCTGAGCCTGCCGGCGGGCGGGTGTGCCCGAGGGGCATGCGCTCGTCGACGTCGTCCGCGCCCACGACCCCGTGGCTTGCCGCGAGCGCGGCGGCGCGCCCCGCACCGCGCTGCAGCGGCTGCCGCCGCCCGGCCACCCAACGAACGGCGGCCACGGCACGCGGGCCACGACCGCGGCGTCGGGGCCTGTGACCGTCAGGATCCCGCCGCGCTGAGCGGCACGGGCACCGTCCAGCCGCCGCCGAGCGCGCGGTAGACCGCGACGAGCGCGGTCGCGGTGCCCGCCTGGGCCTGGACCCACTGGTCGCGGCTGGACAGCGCCTCGCGCTCGGCATCGAGCACCGCGAGGAAGTCGGTCACGCCGGCCTCGTAGCGCAGCCGCGCGAGCCGCGCCGCCTCCTCGGCGGCGCGCACCGCGGCGTCGAGCTTGGCGGCGCGCTCGGCGTTGCGGTTGTAGCCGCTGAACGCGCCCTCGGTCTCCTCGAGCGCGAGCTGCACCGTCTGCTCGTAACCCGCCAGGCTGGCCTGGGTGCGCGCCTCGCTGGCGGCGATGCGCGCGCGGATGCTGCCGAGGTCGAAGGGGGTCCAGCTCAGCCCGACGCCCAGCGAGTACACGCCCGAATCGCGATCGCCCAGGTCGGCGAAGCGCGCCGCATTCAAGCCGAGCAGCCCCGACAGCGAGATGCGCGGAAAGTAGTCGGCCTTCGCGATGCCGATGCGCGCCGTCGCGGCGGCGAGCTGGCGCTCGGCGGCGATCACGTCGGGGCGGCGCTGCAGCCACTGCTCGGGCGTGCCCACCGGCAGCGCGGCGAGGTCGGTGATCGGCAGCGCCGGGATCGGCGCGGGCGCCGCGAGCGACGCGAGCAGCGCCCGCGGTGGCTGCGCGCTCAGTGTGGCGAGGCGGAACACCGCGCGCTCGATCGCGGTCTGCAGCGACGGCAGCGCCGCCTCGGTGCTCGCCACCAGCGCCGTGGCGCGCGCCAGGTCCAGCTGGGTCGCGCGACCGGCGTCGAGCCGCGCCTGCACGATGCGCAGCGCCTCGCGCTGGTTGACCAGCGCCGCCTCGGTGACCTGCTGGCGCTGCTGCAGGCCGCGCAGCTCGAGGTAGTTGCGCGCGATCTCGGCGGCCACCGCGGTGTGCGCGGCGCCGAGGCCGGCCTCGCCGGCCTGCACCAGCGCGGCGGCGGCCTCGCTGCCGCGCTTGAAGCGCCCGAAGAAGTCGAGCTCCCAGTTGGCGATGAAGCTGGCGTCGTAGACCGTGCCGGTGCGCTCGCCGCGCGAGGCGCCGGGCTGCTGGGTGATCGGGCGGATCGAGCGCGTCACGCCGCCGTCGATGCCCAGGCCGGGGCGCGCGGCCGCGTCGGCCTCGCCGAGGACGGCACGCGCCTCGGACAGCCGCGCCTGGGCGATCTGCACGTCGCCATTGGCGGCCAGGCCGCGCTCGATCAGCGCGTCGAGCGTCGCGTCGCCGAAGCCGCGCCAGAAGCGCACGATCTCGGCCGACACCGCCTGGGCGTTGACGCCCGTGGCGCCGGCATTGACGAAGCCGGCATCGAGCGCGCTCGCCGGGCGCTGGTAGTCGGGGCCGACCGCGCAGGCGGACAGCAGGGCCGCTGCGGCGATCCCGGTCAGGGTCTTACGCATCGTGATCTCCACGGACGGGGTCTTGCGGGCCATGGCTCACACCCGCCCCGTGCGCCGGCTCGGCCTGGCCCGGGTGGGCGGTGATCCAGCGCTTCGCGCGCCGCTGGCGCAGCAGCATGTAGAACACCGGCGTCAGGAAGATGCCGAACAGCGTCACGCCGACCATGCCCGAGAACACCGCGATGCCCATCGCGCGGCGCATCTCGCTGCCGGCGCCGGTGCCCAGGATCAGCGGCACGACGCCGGCGCAGAAGGCGATCGAGGTCATCAGGATCGGGCGCAGCCGCATGCGGCAGGCGTGGATCACGGCGTCCTTCAGGCGCTCGCCGCGTTCCTCCAGGTCCTTGGCGAACTCGACGATCAGGATCGCGTTCTTGCAGGCCAGTCCGACCAGCACGACGAGCGCGATCTGCGTGAAGATGTTCAGGTCGCCCGGCTGCAGGAAGGGCGGGAAGCTCGACAGCCACACGCCGAACAGTGCCGCGAGCACGCACATCGGCACGATCATCACGATCGCCAGCGGCAGGGTCCAGCTTTCGTACTGCGCCGCCAGCACGAGCACGACGAGGATCACGGCAAAGCCCATCACCGCGGCCAGGATCGGCAACGACAGCGACGTGCCGGGCAGCGTGAAGTCGCGCGTCAGGCGGTCCTGGTAGGACAGCTCGGTCCACTCGTAGTTCATGCCGCGCGGCAGCGTGCGCGCGAGCAGCTGCTCGATCTCGGCCTCGGCCTCGCCCGAGGAGTGGCCGAACTTCGGCGAGCCGTTGATGTCGGCCGAGGGGAAGCCGTTGTAGCGCGTCACGCGCGTCGGCCCGAAGGCCGGCTCGACCTTCATCAGCGCGCCCAGCGGCACCATCTCGCCGGCGGCGTTGCGCGTCTTGAGCTGCGTGATCGCCTCGGCGTCGGCGCGGAAGGGCGCGTCGGCCTGCACGATGACCTGGTAGGTCTTGCCGAACTTGCTGAAGTCGTTGACGTACAGCGAGCCGAGGTTGACCTGCATCGTGTCGTAGATGTCGCTCAGCGAGACGCCCATCTGCTTGGCCCGCACGCGGTCGACGTTGGCGTAGAGCTGCGGCACGTTGATGTCGTAGGTCGAGTAGGGCGTGCCGATCGCCGACTTCGGGTTCCCGTAGACCTGCCCCAGCGTGCCCCAGACCGCGCCGAACAGCGCCTGCTCGCCCAGTCCCGTGCGGTCCTGCACCTGCAGCTTGAAGCCGCCCGCGGTGCCGACCCCCTCGACCCCCGGCGGCGGCACGACGAACATGCGCGCGCCCTGGATGCGCTGGATCGCGCCATTGACCTGGCCGAGGATCGCGTTCTTGCTGCGATCGGGCGTAGTGCGCTTGTCGAAGTCGTCGAGCGTGAAGAACACGATGCCTTCGTTCGGCGCGGCCGAGAAGCCGGCAATCGACAGGCCCGGGAAGGCCACCGATTCCTTGATGCCGGGGATGGTCAGCGCGATCTCGCTCATCTCGCGGATCACCTTCTCCGTGCGGTCCAGCGAGGCCCCGGCCGGCAGCTGGGCGATGCCGATCAGGTACTGCTTGTCCGGTGCCGGCACGAAGCCCGACGGGATGCGCGTGAACAGCAGCGCGGTCAGGCCCAGCAGCACGGCATAGACCGCCATCGCGATCGACTTGCGCCGCAGGATGCCGGTGACGCGGCGCCCGTAGGCCTCGCTGCCGCGGTGGAAGGTGCGGTCGAACCAGCGGAAGAAGCGCCCGAAGACCTTGTCCATGCCGCGCGTCAGCGGGTCGGGCTGGACGTTGTGCGGATGGAGCAGCAACGCGCTCAGCGCGGGCGACAGCGTCAGCGAGTTGAAGGCCGAGATCACGGTGCTGATCGCGATCGTCACCGCGAACTGCTTGTAGAACTGGCCGGTCAGGCCGGGCACGAAGGCCAGCGGCACGAACACCGCGCACAGCACCAGCGCGATCGCGATGATCGGCCCGGAGACCTCGCGCATCGCCTTGATCGTCGCCTCGCGCGGTGCCAGGCCGGCCTCGATGTTGCGCTCGACGTTCTCGACCACGACGATCGCGTCGTCGACCACGATGCCGATCGCCAGCACCAGGCCGAACAGCGTCAGCGTGTTGATCGAGTAGCCCAGCAGCAGCAGGAAGGCGAAGGTGCCGACGATGGACACCGGCACCGCCAGCAGCGGGATGATCGAGGCGCGCCAGGTCTGCAGGAACACGATCACCACCAGCACGACCAGCGCGACCGCCTCGAGCAGCGTGACGACGACCTTCTCGATCGAGGTCTGCACGAAGCGCGTCGGGTCGTAGACGATGTCGTAGCGCACGCCCGGCGGGAAGCCCGGCGCGAGCTGGTCCATCTTCTGGCGCACCGCGTTGGACAGCGCCAGCGCATTCGAGCCCGGCGACTGGAAGATCGCGATCGCCGCGGCTTCCTTGTTGTTGAGCAGGCTGCGCAGCGCGTAGCTGCCGGCCGAGAGCTCGACGCGGCCGAGGTCGCGGATGCGGATCAGCCCGCCGGTGGCCGGGTCGGCCCGCACGATGATGTCGGCGAACTGCTCCTCGGTCGCGAGCCGTCCCTGGGTGTTGATCGCGAGCTGGAACTCGGTGCCCGGCGGCGAGGGCGGGGCCCCGACGGTGCCGGCGGCGACCTGGGCGTTCTGCTCGCGGATCGCGCCGATCACCTCGGCACTGGTGACGCCACGGGCGTTGAGCTTGCCCGGGTCCAGCCAGATGCGCATCGCGTAGTCGCCGGCGCCGAACATCTGCACGCTGCCCATGCCCGGGATGCGCAGCAGCTCGTCGCGGATGTTGAGCTGGCCGTAGTTGCGCAGGTAGAGCGCGTCGCGGCTGTTGTCGGGGCTGACGAGGTGCACGACCATCGTCAGGTTGGGGCTGGCCTTCTCGGTCGTCACGCCGATCTGGCGCACGATCTCGGGCAGCCGCGGCAGTGCCCGGTTGATGCGGTTCTGCACCGCGGTCTCGGCGGTCTCCGGGTCGGTGCCGATCTTGAAAGTCACCGTCAGCGTCATCACGCCATCGGCGGTGCCCTGCGAGTCGAAATACAGCAGGTTCTCGATGCCGCTGATCTGCTCCTCGAGCGGCGTCGCCACCGTCTCGGAGATCACGCGCGGGTTGGCGCCGGGGAACTGGGCGCGCACGACGATCTGCGGCGGCGCGACCTCCGGGTACTCCGACACCGGCAGGTTGAAGATCGCCAGCAGGCCGACCAGGAAGGTGAAGATCGACAGCACCGCCGCGAAGCGCGGCCGGTCGATGAAGAAGCGGGAGATGTCCATGCTCGGTGCCCGCTCAGCCCTTGGCCGGCGCGGCCGGAGGCGGGAAGATCGGCTGGCCCTGCTCGTCGACCTTGAGCAGCGTCGGCGCGACCGGCAGGCCCGGGATCACGCGCTGCAGGCCCTCGACGATCACGTGCTCGCCCGGCTTGACGCCGCCGGTGACGACGCGCATGCCCCCGATCAGCAGGCCCGGGCGGACCTCGCGGAACTGCGGCCGCTGGTCCTCGCCGACCACGTACACGAACTTCTTGCTCTGGTCGGTGCCGATCGCCCGCTCGGGCACCAGCGTCGCGGTGTAGGGCTTGCTGGTGGCCATCGTCAGGCGCACGGCCAGCCCGGGCGTGAAGCGGCCGCTGGCGTTGTCGAAGGTGGCGCGCAGGCGGATCGCGCCGGTCTGCGGGTTGAGCCGGTTGTCGACGAAGTCGATGCGGCCCTCGTGCGGGTGGCCGGCCTCGTCGGCCAGGCCCATCGCCACCGTCGGCGCCTTCGCCCCGGTGGCCCGCACGCGCAGGTAGGTCTGCTCGCTGCCGTCGAAGTAGGCGTAGATCTTCTCGGTGCCGGCGAGCGTCGTCAGCACGACCTCGGCGTTGACCAGGTTGCCGGCGGTCACGTTGGCCCGCGACAGGCGTCCGGCGATCGGCGCGCGCACCTGGGTGTAGCCGAGGTTGAGCTGCGCGACGCGCAACGCCGCCTCGGCGGCGGCGATGTCGGCCTCGGCGGTGCGCGAGCCGGCGCTGAGCTGGTCGAACTCCTGCTTCGACACCGCCTTGGCATCGAGCAGCTGCTGCGCGCGCGCCAGCTCCTGGCGGGCCAGCTCGGCGCGCGCCAGCGCCGCGGCGCGCTGCGAGCTTGCACGGGCCACCTCGGCCTCGAAGGGCCGCGGGTCGATCGTGAACAGCAGCGCGCCCTGCTTCACCAGCGCACCATCGGCGAAATGCACCCGCTCGATCGTGCCGGCCACGCGCGGGCGCAGCTCGACGAACTCGGTCGCCTCGAGCCGGCCGCTGAATTCCTCGCGATCGGCGACCTCGCGCTGCACCGCCGGCGCGACGCTGACCGGCGCGGCCCGCGGCGGGCCGCCCTGCGCGTCGGCAGCCCCCCCGCAGGCAGTCAGGCCGAGCATCGCGGAGGCCGCGAGCCCCGGGAGCAAGGAACGACACAGGGACGCGAGGGCTCGACTCATGGGAGGTTCTCTGAAAGGGGAGGAGCGGGCAGCGGACCCGCGGTCCGGGCGCACACGCAAGCGCCAGCGGCATCGGCCGGGCCCGCGGCTGACGCGATGTTAATGACCAACCGGTCATCAACTGGCGGTGCGGGCAATACCCCCATGGCGAGCAAGACTAAACACCCGAACTGTTCGTGCGCGAACGAAGTCGGTGCCGAACCCGCTGCCTATACTGGACCGAGCCCCAGCCCGCGCCCTGAGCGCCGCCGCCATGAATGCACCCGACCGCTTCCCCGGGCTCGATGCCGACGCGCTCGAACGCTGCGTCGGCGAGGCCTGGGACCGCCGTATCGTCCCCGAGCTGATCAACTACATCGCGATCCCGGCCAAGAGTCCGATGTTCGACCGGGACTGGGCCGCCCACGGCCATCTCGACGCGGTGGTGCGCCGTGCGGCGGCCTGGGTCGAGTCGCGCCGGCTCGCCGGCCTGCGGCTCGAGGTCGTGCGCCTGCGCGAGGCCGATGGCACGCCGCGCACGCCGGTGATCTTCTTCGAGCTGCCGGCCACCACGCCCGGCGGCAACGCGCCGGAGGCGCCGACGGTGCTGCTCTACGGCCACCTCGACAAGCAGCCCGAGTTCAGCGGCTGGCGCGCCGATCTCGGACCCTGGACGCCGAAGCTCGAGGACGGGCGGCTCTACGGGCGCGGCGGCGCCGACGACGGCTACGCGGTCTATGCCGCGGTGTCGGCGCTCGAGGCGATCGACGCCCAGGGCGTGCCGAGGCCGCGCTGCGTCGGCCTGATCGAGAGCTGCGAGGAATCGGGCTCGGGCGACCTGCCCGCCTACATCGACGCGCTCAAGCCGCGCCTCGGCGAGGTCGGCCTGGTCGTCTGCCTCGACTCCGGCGCCGGCAACTACGACCAGCTCTGGCTCACCACCAGCCTGCGCGGCAACGTCACCGGCACGCTGAAGGTCGAGGTGCTGACCGAGGGCGTGCACTCGGGCGACTCGAGCGGCATCGTGCCCTCGAGCTTCCGCATCCTGCGCCAGCTGCTCGAGCGGCTCGAGGACAGCGCCACCGGCCGGCTGCTGCCCGAGAGCCTGCACTGCGCGATCCCCGCCGAGCGCGTCGCGCAGGCGCGCGAGACCGCGCGCGTGCTCGGCGACGAGGTCTGGAAGCGCTTTCCCTGGGCCCCGGCGTCCGATTGCGGCGGCGAGGACGGCAGCTTCACGCTGCCCACCACCACCGACCCGGTCGAGGCGCTGCTCAACCGCACCTGGCGCCCGACGCTCAGCGTCACCGGCGCGGCCGGCCTGCCGGCGATCGGCGACGCCGGCAACGTGTTGCGCCCCTACACCGCCTTCAAGCTCAGCCTGCGCCTGCCCCCGCTGGTCGACGGCCATGACGCCGCGGTGCGGCTCAAGGCCCTGCTCGAGGACAACGCGCCCTACCAGGCCCGGGTCACCTTCTGCCCCGACGGCCGCGCCGGCCACTGGGGCGCGAGCGGCTGGAACGCGCCGCCGATCGCGCCCTGGCTCGAGGACGCGCTGCGGAGCGCCTCGCAGACGCACTACGGTGCACCCTGCGGCTACATCGGCCAGGGCGGCACGATCCCGCTCATGAACATGCTGAGCCAGGGCTTCCCCAGGTCACAGATGATGGTCTGCGGCGTGCTCGGCCCGAAGAGCAACGCGCACGGGCCCAACGAGTTCCTGCATGTGCCCTATGGCCAGAAGCTCACCGCCGCGGTGGCGCAGGTGATCGCGGCGATGGGCGCCCCGCGCGCGGCGTGAGCCGCGCACACGCCGATGCCGCTATGCTCGCTGCGGCATTGCTGCCGCTGACCCCGATCCCTCGACTGCGCGTCGCCGCCCGCCCATGATCCAAGGTCTTGCCGTCCTGCTGCTGTTCCAGTCCCTCGGCGAAGCGCTCGTGCAGCTCAGCGGCGCGCCGGTGCCGGGACCAGTGCTCGGGCTGGTCGCGCTGCTGGCTTTCCTGGTGTGGCGGCAGCGGAACGGCCTGGGCGAGTGGAAGCCGCTCGCGCAGGCCGCCGACGGCCTGCTCGCGCACCTGTCGATCTTCTTCGTGCCGGTCTCGGTCGGCGTGATGCTGTACTGGGAGCCGCTCGCCCGCGAGGGCCTGGCCTGGATCGTCGCGATCATCGCGAGCACGGTCGCGGCCATCGCGGTCACCGCCTTGTTCCTGAAGCACCGGCTCGGCGAGCCAGGCGACGAGGAGTCGCCGCCATGAAGAACGGACTCGCCGCCCAGCTGCCGGTCGGCCTGAGCCATGCCCTCGAGCCGCTGGCCGAGGTCTGGGTCTACCTCGCCGCGACGCCGCTGTTCGGGCTGACGCTGACGCTGAGCGCCTACATCGTGGCCGACTACGTGTCGGCGCGCAGCGGCCGCCGCCCGATCGCGAACCCGGTGCTGTGGTCGGTGCTGGCGATCATCGCGGTGCTGACCGCGACCGGCACGCCCTACCGCCGCTACTTCGAGGGCGCGCAGTTCGTGCACTTCATGCTCGGTACCGCGACGGTGGCGCTGGCCGTGCCACTGGCGCGGCTGTGGCCCGAGCTGCGTGCGCGCAGCGCCACGCTGCTGGGCGCGCTGGCGCTCGGCGCGACGACCTCCATCGTGGTCACGCTCGGCGCGGCCTGGGCGCTCGGTGCCTCGCCGGTGATCCTGGCCTCGCTGCTGCCGAAGTCGGTGACCGCGCCGATCGCGATGGGCGTGGCCGAGAAGGTCGGCGGCTCGGCCACGCTGGCGGTGGTGTTCACGATGACCACGGGCATCGTCGGCGCGCTGATCGTCGCGCCGCTGCTCAACGCGCTGGGCGTGCGCGACTGGGCCGCGCGCGGCTACGCGATCGGCCTGGCCTCGCACGGCATCGGCACCGCGCGGGCCTGGTCGGTGCACCCGCGCGCCGGTGCCTACGCCAGCCTCGCGATGGGGCTGCACGGCGTGTTCGGCGCGCTGCTGCTGCCCTGGCTGGGCGGCTGGCTGACGCGCTGAACTTCCGCGCCGCCGGCGCCACCAAGCCCGATCCCCGGGACGCAGTGACACGATGATCCGATTGAACGTCAACGACCGCCTGCACGAAGTCGACGCCGAGCCCGACACGCCGCTGCTGTGGGTGCTGCGCGAGCAGCTCGGCCTGACCGGCACGAAGTACGGCTGCGGCATCGCGCAGTGCGGCGCCTGCACGGTGCACATCGACGGCGACGCGGTGCGCAGCTGCTCGCGCCCGCTCGCCTCGCTGGGGGAGCAGCACAAGATCGTCACGATCGAGGGCCTGTCGGCCGACCGCTCGCATGCGCTGCAGCGCGCCTGGCTCGCGCTGGATGTGCCGCAGTGCGGCTACTGCCAGAGCGGCATGCTGATGGCCGCGGCGGCGCTGCTGGCCGCCAAGCCGCAGCCCAGCGACGCCGAGATCGATGCGGCCATGGGCAACATCTGCCGCTGCGGCACCTACAACCGCGTGCGCGCGGCGATCCACCAGGCCGCCGGGGCGGCGCGCTGATGCGGCTGACGCGGCGTGCGCTGGTGGCCGGCGCGGGTGCGCTGGCCGCCTCGGGGCTGGCGGTCGGGGTCTATGTGTGGGACCGCAAGCGCCCGGTCGGCCCGCGCCCCGGCGAGCCGGAGCTCAATGCCTGGGTCGTCGTGCAGCCGGACGACACCGTGGTGATCCGTATCGCGAAGGCCGAGATGGGTCAGGGCGTGCTCACCGGGCTGGCCCAGCTCGTCGCCGAGGAGCTCGAATGCGACTGGGCCCGGGTGCGCACCGAATACCCGGGACCGGCCGAGAACATCCGCCGGAAATGGGCCTGGGGCGGCCTGCTGACCGGCGGCAGCAAGTCGATCCGCGACGCCGAGCTCGCGCTGCGACGCGCCGGCGCGGCCGCACGGACGGTGTTGGTGCAGGCCGCCGCCGCGCGCTGGCAGGTGCCGGTCGGCGAATGTGGCGCGAGGCTGGGCCGGGTCACCCACCGCCCGAGCGGGCGCACGCTGCGTTACGGCGAGCTGGCCGAGGCGGCTGCCCGCCTGCCGCTGCCCAAGGCGCCGCCGCTGAAGCCGGCCAGCGACTGGACGCTGATCGGCCGCCCGCTCGCGCGGCTCGACAGCGCAGCCAAGGTCGACGGCTCGCTGGTCTATGGCAGCGACCTGCGGCTGCCGGGCCTGCTGCACGCGGCGATCCGGGCCTGCCCGGTGTTCGGCGGTCGGCTCGCCGGCTTCGACGCCGAGACCGTGCTGCAGCGTCGCGGCGTGCGCCAGGTGCTGCGCGTCGGCGACGACGCGGTCGCGGTGGTCGCCGACAGCTGGTGGCGCGCGAAGACCGCGCTCGACGCGCTGCCGATCCGCTGGGACGAGGGGCCGAACGCCGCGCTGTCCAGCGCCGCCATCGACGCCCTGCTGCGCGAGGGCCTGGACGCCGCCGCGGCCGTGGCCGGCCACCGCGCGGGCGATGCCGCCGCCGCGCTCGCGGGCGCGGCGCGCCGCGTCGAGGCGGATTACGCCTTCCCCTACCAGGCGCATGCGACGCTGGAGCCGATGAACGCGACCGCGCGCTTCACGCCGGCCACCGAGGGCGCCCCGGCGCGCTGCGAAGTCTGGGCGCCGACCCAGCATCCCGAGGGCGCGCTGAACGCCGCGGCACAGGCCAGCGGGCTGCCACCGGCGCAGTGCGAGGTGCACCGCCTGCCGATCGGCGGCGGCTTCGGCCGCCGCCTCGCCGACGACTATGTGCGCCAGGCCGTGACGATCGCGCGGGCGCTGCCCGGCACGCCAGTGAAGCTGCTGTGGTCGCGCGAGGAAGACATGGCGCACGGACGCTACCACCCGATCACGCAGTGCCGGCTGACCGCCGGTCTCGATGCGGCGGGCATGCCGCAGGCGCTGCGCATGCGGATCGCGGGGCACTCCATCCTCGGTGCGGTCACGCCGGACGGCAGCGACCCATTGCTGTTCCAGGGCCTGGAGCCGCCCGGCGGCGCCGAGGCCTCGTTCGGCTACACGGCGCTGCCGCATGTCGCCCTCGAGCACGCGATGCGCAACCCGCCGGTGCCGGCCGGCTTCTGGCGCGGCGTCAACCTGAACCAGAACATCTTCTACCTCGAGAGCTTCATCGACGAGATGGCCCACGCGGGCGGCCAGGATCCGCTGGCGCTGCGCCGTCGCCTGCTGGCCGGCGACGCCCGCGCGCGGGCCGTGCTCGACGCCGTGGCCGAGCGGGTCGGCTGGGAGCGGCCGGCGGCGCCGGTCGCCGAGCGGCCGGTGTACCGCGGCCTGGCGCGCGCGATGGGCCATGGCAGCCATGTCGCGGCCTGCGCCGAGGTCTCGGTCGGCGCCGACGGCGCGCTGACCGTGCACCGCTTCGTCGTCGCGATCGACTGCGGTGTCGCGGTCAACCCGCAGCAGATCGAGGCCCAGGTCGAGGGCAGCATCGCCTTCGGCCTGACGGCCGCGCTGTACGGCGGCTGCACGGTCGAGCGCGGCCGCATCGTGCAAAGCAACTTCCACGACCACCCGGTGCTGCGGATGGCAGCGATGCCGCGCGTCGAGACGCTCGTGCGCCCCTCGGGCGGTTTCTGGGGCGGCGTCGGCGAGCCCGCCATCGCGCTCGCCGCGCCGGCCGTGATGAACGCAGTGTTCGCCGCCACCGGCCAGCGCATCCGGCAGCTGCCGCTGGGGCGCCAGCTGCAGCGCCCCTAGCGCCGGCTTGGCCGCATCGGCGATGATGCGGCTGCAGCGCCGCCGTCGCGGCCGCAAGGATCCCCGTGAAGCCGACGATCGTCTCCCTGGCCCTGCTGCTCAGCACCGCCCCCGCCTTCGCCGAATGGACCGAGCTCGGCGGCAGCGAGCAGGTCACCTTCTACGCCGACACGACGACGCTCGCGAAGGCCGAGGGCAACGCGTCGATGTGGACCCTGGTCAGCCTGAAACGGCCGCGCCGCAACGGCGATGTGAGCTTCTCGTCGATCCGCGCGCGCTTCGAGTTCGACTGCCCTGGCCAGCGCGTGCGCGAGCTCGAGTCGCACTTCCATGCCGGCGAGATGGCCGCGGGCGCCGAGGTCGCGGGATCGACCGAGGCTGGCGTCTGGGAGGCGCTGACCGAGGGCACGGTCAAGCACGAGGTCGCGCGGCTCGCCTGCAAGAAGGACTGAGCCACGCTCACGCGGGCGGCACCGCCGGCCCGTGCAGCCAGGCGCGCAGCACGGTCGCGACGAGCGGCCCGGCCACCTCGGCACCGAAGCGGCCAGGATCCTGGGGAGGCTGCTCGTCGGCACGCTCGGACACGCAGCACAGCACCGCGAAGGGCAGGTCGCAGTCGCGGCAGACCTGCGCGAGCGCGGCGCCCTGGCAGTCGACCGCGAGCGCCTCCGGATGGGCGTGCTGCAGCACGGCGTTCTCGGCCGCGCTGGCGACGAGACGCTCGCCACTGAGCAGCAGCCCGGCGTGCACGCGCGGTACCGCGATGCCCAGTGCCGCCAGCGAGCCCGCCAGCGCGATGCGCTCGACCGCGAGCGCCGCCTCGGCCGCGGCCCGCAGCGCGTCGCTCAGTTCCGGATCGCTGACGAACGCCTCGCCGTCGCCCTCCGGCGGGGTCCTGAAGGGCGCGTCGAGATCGTGCCGTCGCAGCCCGCGCGCGATCACCACGTCGCCGATGCGCACGCGCGCCTGCAGCCCGCCCGCCACGCCGATCGACAGCAGCGACTCGGCCCCGAAGCGCTCGGCCAGCAGCGTCGCGGTGGTGGCCGTCGCGATCCGGCCCGGCCCCGACCGCACCAGCACCACCTCGCGGCCGCCGAGCTGGCCGCTGTGGAACTCGCGGCCGGCATGGTGGTGCACGCGGGCGGCGCCCAGCAGCGGTCGCAACGCGCCCAGCGCCTCGGGCATCGTCACCATCAGGGCCAGGGTCATGCGGTGCTCCCACTGCGGCGGGAAGGCGATGGTGCCACCACGCCGCCGCGCTGGCGACCTGGCGGCGATCGGCGATGATGCGGCACATGAAGATCCGCCGAACCGCCACCGTCGCCGCGGCCGCCGCACTCGCCCTCGTGCTGGCGGCCTGCAGCAAGCTCACCCTGGCCCACTACGACCGCGTCAAGGTCGGCATGCCTTACGAGGAGGTCGTCGGGCTGCTGGGTGAGCCGGCGCGTTGCAACGAGACGCTCGGGGTGCGCGCCTGCCAGTGGGGTGACGACCAGCGCTCCGCCGACATCACCTTCGCCGGCGGCAAGGTGCTGCTGGCGAGCGCGAAGAACCTGAAGTAGCGCGCCCCTAGCGGCCGCGCAGCTCGCGCCGCAGGATCTTGCCGACCGGCGTCTTGGGCAGCTCGCCGCGGAACTCGATCAGCCTGGGCCGCTTGTAGCCGGTCAGGTTGGCCTCGCAGTAGTGGCGCACCGCGGCCTCGGTGAGACCGGGGTCGCTGCGCACGATCACCAGCTTCACGGCCTCGCCGGTCCGCTCGTCGGGCACGCCGACCGCCGCGCACTCGCGGATGCCCGGCATCTGCGTGAGCACGTCCTCGACCTCGTTCGGATAGACGTTGAAGCCGCTGACCAGGATCATGTCCTTCTTGCGGTCGACGATCTTGAAATAACCGCGCTCGTCGACGGTGCCGATGTCACCGGTACGGAAGAAGCCGTCCGGTGTCATGGCCTTCTCGGTCTCGTCGGGCCGCTGCCAGTAGCCGGCCATCACCTGCGGGCCACGGATGCAGATCTCGCCGGGCTGGCCCATCGGGGGCTCGCGGCCCTCGTCATCGAGCAGCTTCAGTTCGGTGTTGGAGATCGGCAGGCCGATCGTGCCGGTGAAGGGCGCACCACCGGGGTTGGCGGTGGCGATCGGTGAGGTCTCCGACAGGCCGTAGCCCTCGGTGATCGGGCAGCCGGTCTTCTCGAACCAGAGCTTGGCCGTGGCGCTTTGCACCGCCATGCCCCCGCCCATCGATATCCGCAGGCGGCTCCAGTCCACCGTGTCGAAGTCCGGGTGGTGCACGAGCGCGTTGAACAGCGTGTTGACGGCCGGCAGGCTGTGGAACCTCTCGCCGCGCAGCTGCTGGAACAGGCCCGGCAGGTCGCGCGGGTTGGCGATCAGGATGTTGCAGCCGCCCATGCGCAGCGACAGCATGATGTTCAGGTTGAAGCCGAAGATGTGATAGATCGGCAGTGCACAGACGGTGACGAGCTGCTCGCCGGCCGGCATCTGCCGGACCATCGGCTGGAACCAGGCCTCGGCCTGCAGCAGGTTGGCCACCAGATTGCGGTGCTTGAGCACCGCGCCCTTGCTGACGCCGGTGGTGCCGCCGGTGTACTGCAGGAGCGCGATGTCGTCGGGCCCGGTCGGCGCCGGCGTGTGGACCAGGCCACGCCCGCGCGCCAGCGCGGCATTGAAGGGCACGGCCCGCGGCAGGCTGAAGGCCGGCACCAGCTTCTTCACCCACTTGACGACGCCGTTGACGATCAGCCGCTTCGGGAAGCCGAGCAGGTCGCCGAGCTCGGTGAGGACGATCTTCTGGGTCGGCACCGCCGGCAGCACCTGCTGCAGCACATGGGCGAAGTTCTGCAGGATCAGGATCGCCCTCGCCCCCGAGTCCTTGAGCTGGTGCTCGAGCTCGCGCGGCGTGTACAGCGGGTTGACGTTGACCACCACGTAGCCGGCCCGCAGCACCGCCGCGATCGCCACCGGGTACTGCGGTACGTTGGGCATCATGATCGCGACGCGGTCGCCCCGCGCCAGCCCGAGCGACTGCAGGTAGGCGGCGAGCGCGCGCGAGAGTTCATCGACCTCGCCGAAGCTCAGCATCCTGCCCATGAACTTGTAGGCCGGCAGGTCGCGGTAGCGCTGGAAGCTGTCCTCGATGAGGGCCACCAGCGAGGGGTACTGCTCGACATCGACCATCGCCGGCACGCCGGCGGGATAGTGCTTGAGCCAGACGGGTTCCATCAACTGCTCCGAGAAGGTCTCGGGGCATTCTGACCGCTGGCCGGCGGCCTCGGCCGCCGGCTCAGGGAATCCGCTAGGCCGGGGCACCGGCGTGGGATCCGCGCTGCACTGCCACAGCGCGCAACGCCTCAGCGCTCGGCCTCGCTGCGCAGCAGTTCGCCGCTGCGCAGGTCGAGCGTCAACTCGACCCAGCGCCCCTGCGCGTCGCGCGCCGTCACCTCGACGAGCTTGTCGCCCTTGCGTTCGACCTCACGCAGATCGCGGTAGCCGAGCGTGGTGACATGCTCGATCACCTGCGTCAGGCTCATCGGCACACGCTCGGCGGACGGCGCCGCGGACGGCGTCGCCTGCGCCAGCACCGCACCGGCGGCCATCACGCCGGCCAGCACGACGGTGGGCAGCAGCAGTTTCGTCTTCGGGGACATGGCGGTTCTCCTTCAAGCAGCCAGGGACAGGCCCTCATGCTCGCGATCCCGCACTGAACCGACGGTGAACACCGCGTTCAGGAGCGGTTCATGTCGGAGGCCCGATGCTGTACAGCGCCGGTGGGGCCGACGCCGCCCGCTCCTCGCGCGACGCGTGAGCGGCCCCGCCCCGTCGCGTCCCTCGCCCCCTTGCCCACGGAGTGAACGATGAACAAGCTCTTCGCCCTCGCCACGCTCGCCGCCGCGCTGCTGTGGTCGCTCCTCGTCTGGGGCACCGGCGTACTGCTCGGCGGCAGCGCGGACTTCCTCGCCGCACAGGCGGCGGCCTGGGGCGCCCACGACCCGGAGATCGAGCTCGCGGCCGCCACCGCGACGGCGGCCTTCACGCGCTGGGGCACGCCCCTGCTGTGGACCGTCTGGGCCGCCGGCCTGCTGGGCCTGGGAGGGTGCGCGGCGCTGGCGGCGCTGCTCGCCGGCGCGCTGCGCTCGGCCTTCGGGCACTGGTGGCCCCGGCCTGCGGCCGCGCCGCAGGCCTGAGGGGCCTCACCCGGCCGACCCGGTCTCGCCGTCGACCGTCACTCGACGGCCTTGACCATCTCCTCGACGACCTTCTTCGCGTCGCCGAACACCATCATGGTCTTGTCCATGTAGAAGAGCTCGTTGTCCAGGCCGGCGTAGCCGGCCGCCATCGAGCGCTTGTTGACGATGATGGTCTTGGCCTTGTAGGCCTCGAGGATGGGCATGCCGTAGATCGGGCTGCCCTTGATCATCGCGGCCGGGTTCACCACGTCGTTGGCGCCGAGGATGATCGCGACGTCGGCCTGGCCGAACTCGCCGTTGATGTCCTCCATCTCGAAGACCTGGTCGTAGGGCACCTCGGCCTCGGCCAGCAGCACGTTCATGTGCCCCGGCATGCGCCCGGCCACCGGGTGGATCGCGTACTTGACGGTGATGCCCTTGTGCGTGAGCTTCTCGGCGAGCTCCTTGACCGCATGCTGGGCGCGCGCCACCGCCAGGCCGTAGCCCGGCACGATCACCACCGTCTCGGCGTTGCCGAGCACGAAGGCCGCATCGTCGGCGCTGCCGCTCTTGACGTTGCGCTGGACCGCGCTGCCCGCCGCGGCCGGGCCAGCCTCGCCGCCGAAGCCGCCCAGGATCACGTTGAAGAACGAGCGGTTCATCGCCTTGCACATGATGTAGCTCAGGATCGCGCCCGAGCTGCCCACCAAGGACCCCGCGATGATCAGCATGCTGTTGTTCAGGCTGAAGCCGATGCCCGCGGCCGCCCAGCCCGAGTAGCTGTTGAGCATCGACACCACCACCGGCATGTCCGCGCCGCCGATCGGGATGATGATGGTCACGCCGATCACGAAGGCCAGCGCGAGCAGCAGCGCGAAGCTGGTCTGCGACTCGTTGAGCGTGTAGCCGACGATGAAGGCCAGCATCGCCAGGCCCAGCACGGCGTTCAGCGCATGCTGACCCTTGAAGACCACCGGCGCGCCCTGGAACAGGCGGAACTTGTAGCTGCCGCTGAGCTTGCCGAAGGCGATCACCGAGCCGCTGAAGGTGATCGCGCCGATGGCCGCGCCCAGCGCGAGCTCCAGCCGGTTGCCGTGCGGGATCTCGCCCGCCCCGGCCGCGATGCCGAAGGCCTGCGGCTCGACCGCCGCGGCGATCGCGATGAACACCGCCGCCAGGCCGATCATGCTGTGGAAGAAGGCCACCAGCTCCGGCATCTTGGTCATCTCGACCGTCTTGGCGCGCCAGGCGCCGTAGCCGCCGCCGACCACCAGGCCGAGCAGCACCCAGCCCAGGCCGGTGGCCTTGCCGGCGAGTTGCACGATCAGCGCGGCGGTGGTGAACATGGCGATGGCCATGCCGACCATGCCGAAGACGTTGCCCCGGATCGAGGTGGTGGGATGCGACAGGCCCTTGAGCGCCTGGATGAAGCAGACGCTCGCGACCAGGTAGAGCAGCGTGACGACGTTCATGCTCATGGATCAGCCCTCGCTCTTCTTGGCCGGCGTCTTCTTCTTGAACATCTCCAGCATGCGTCGCGTGACGAGGAAGCCGCCGAAGATGTTCACCGCCGCCAGCGCGACCGCCAGCACGCCCATGGTCTTGCCCAGGCCGGTGACGGTGAGCGCGGCCGCGAGCATCGCGCCGACGATCACGATCGCCGAGATCGCGTTGGTCACCGCCATCAGCGGCGTGTGCAGCGCCGGCGTGACCGTCCACACGACGTGGTAGCCGACGTAGATCGCCAGCACGAAGATGATCAGGTTCAGGATCGTCGGAGAGACGGCATCCATGTCAGTGGCTCCCGTGGCTGGGGTTGGTCTTGACGGTCTTGATGCGGTTGCCGGCGTCGAGCAGCACGACCTTGGGCCGCCAGACCTCGGCGGCCGACTCGCTCATCGGCGCGTAGGTGCAGATGATCAGCAGGTCGCCGACATGCGCCTTGCGCGCCGCGGCCCCGTTGAGCGACACGGTGCCCGAGCCGCGCGGCGCCTTGATGATGTAGGTCGAGAAGCGCTCGCCGTTCTGGATGTTGTAGAGGTCGATCTGCTCGAACTCGCGCATGTCGGCGGCGTCGAGCAGGTCCTCGTCGATGCCGCAGCTGCCCTCGTAGTGCAGGTCGGCTTCGGTCACGGTCGCGCGGTGCAGTTTCGCGCGCAGCATCATGCGGTTCATCTCAGGCTCTCAGCAGCTGCCCGTCGCGGCACATCAGGCAGGCCTTGACGATGTCGTCTTCCAGGTCGATCTTGAGTTGCGCGGCGTCCTTCTCGAGCACGAGCTTGAGGAAGTCCAGCACGTTGCGCGCGTACAGCGCCGAGGCGTCGGCGGCCACCAGCGCCGGCAGGTTGGTCTCGCCGACGATCGTGACGCCATGCTTCACGACGGTCGCGCCGGCCTCGGTGAGCGGGCAGTTGCCGCCCTGCGGTGCGGCCATGTCGACGATCACCGAGCCCGGCTTCATCGCCCGGACCATCTCCTCAGTGACCAGCACCGGCGCGGCGCGCCCGGGGATCAGCGCGGTGGTGATGACGATGTCGGCCGCAGCCACGCGCTTGGCGACCTCGACCTTCTGGCGCTCCAGCCAGCTCGGCGGCATCGGGCGGGCGTAGCCGCCGACGCCCTCGGCGGCCTCCTTCTCCTCGGCCGTCTCGTAGGGCACGTCGATGAACTTGGCCCCCAGCGACTCGACCTGCTCCTTGACCGAGGGCCGCACGTCGGAGGCCTCGATCACCGCGCCCAGGCGCTTGGCGGTCGCGATGGCCTGCAGGCCGGCGACGCCGACGCCCAGGATCACGACGCGCGCGGCCTTCACGGTGCCCGCGGCGGTCATCAGCATCGGGAAGATGCGCTGGTACTTGTCGGCCGCGATCATCACGGCCTTGTAGCCGGCCAGGTTGGCCTGGCTGGACAGCACGTCCATGCTCTGCGCGCGGGTCGTGCGCGGCGCGGCCTCGAGCGCGAAGGCCGTCAGCTTCGCATCGCTCAGGCGCTGCAGGCCGTCCTTGTCGAAGGGGTTGAGCATGCCGACCAGCGCGCTGCCGGCCTTCAGCAGCGGCAGCTCGGCGGCGGCGGGCGCACGGACCTTCAGCACCAGGTCGGCGCCGTAGGCCCCGGCCGCGTCGCTGATCTCGGCCCCGACCGCCTCATAGGCCGCGTCGGTCACGGCCGCGGCCACGCCGGCGCCGGCCTGCACGCGCACGGTATGGCCCTGGGCCTTGAGTTTCTTCACCGTCTCGGGGGTGACGGCCACCCGGGTTTCGCCCGCGAACGTCTCCGCCGGCACGCCAATCAGCATGGGATATCTCCTCCGGTTTTCTTGGCGGGCCGCCACCCGGCGGGCGGACTCGGGTTGTCCGGCGCTGCCGGGCTCGTGGCCACCCGATCGGGCTGAAGCTTAACCCGGCCGGCTGACGCCCTCGAGCTCGGGTCGCCCCGATAGCATTGCTCCCATGAGCAGCATCCGATGGAAACCCAGTGTCACCGTGGCCGCGGTGATCGAACACGATGGCCGCTTCCTGCTGGTCGAGGAACGCACCCCCGAAGGCGTGGTGCTGAACCAGCCGGCCGGCCACCTCGACCCGGGCGAGTCGCTGCAGCAGGCGGTGGTGCGCGAGGTGCTCGAGGAGACCGCCTGCCACTTCACGCCGAGCGCGCTGCTGGGGGTCTACATGTCGCGCTTCATCCGCGGCGCGCGCCCCGACCGCGAGGCCCAGGACGTGACCTACCTGCGCTTCAGCTTCTGCGGCACGGTCGGCGCGCCGCTGCCCGGCCGCGCCCTCGACGAGGGCATCCTGCGCACCGTCTGGATGACCCCCGAGGAGATCCGCGCCAATGCCCACCGCCACCGCAGCCCGGCGCTGCAGCGCAACGTCGACGACTATCTC
The DNA here is from genome assembly GCA_035553715.1 of Methylibium sp. GTDB lineage: Bacteria > Pseudomonadota > Gammaproteobacteria > Burkholderiales > Burkholderiaceae_C > Methylibium. The sequence continues at coordinate 20,053 of DATMJX010000042.1, read as the reverse complement.
GCCGGCGTGCGCCACCCGCTGACCACGGTGTACACGGACCCCGGGCTCTACGACCCGGTGGAGCGTTCTTGACCGCGCCTGCCCTGCTGCGCATCGTTGCGCCGCAGGGCAGGCACGCCGCGGACCGTCAAGCCGCCGCTGGCGGCGCCCCCTTGAGGGGGAGCGGCGAAGCCGCAACGGGGGTGGGCCTGCTCACAGCGTGCCGCGCTCCCACGGCCCGGTGATCGCGAGCGTGATGCCGGGCGTGTAGAGGTTGACGAACAGCGTGCGGCCGTCCGGGCTGAACACCGCGCCGGCCCATTCGCTGTTGCGGAAGTCGCCGGCGCGGGCATTCGGTTTGCCGGCGGCGTCGAGCTGCTCGCGGGTGAAGTTGTAGTTGTGGCGCGCGAATTGATAGCTCGCGCCACTGTGCGCCACCGCCATCAGCCGCTGCACCGACACCGGGCCACCGCTGTTCGGACCGCCGCTGCCGCCATCCTCGCAGAACAGCACGCCGCCGCGCGGGCTGATGCAGACGTTGTCGGGCGAGTTGCCGACCTGGATGTCGTTGCTGACGAAGATCGCCTTGAGCGTCATCGTCGCCAGATCCAGCGCCCAGATGCGCCCGGCGCGTGCCGGGCTGGTGGTGACCTGCTTGTCGGTGAAGTAGACGATGCCGTGGGCGACCCAGCAGCCCTCGTTGGCACCGAAGATCGCCGCGCCGCCGGCATAGGCCTGGCGGTAGGGGCCGCTGGCCGAGACGGTGCCGACGACGGAAGACAGCGTCGCGCCGTCGAGGTCGGGGTCGGCGATGTCGACCCAGGTGCACTGGTATTCCTGGCACAGCAGCGGGTTGCGCAGGTCGGCGTTGGGCTGGCCGATGACGGCCAGGCCCTGCAGCCGCCCGCCGGCATGCAGCGAGTTCAGGCCACCGGCGAGGTTGTTCGGCCGGAAGCGGTAGAGGGTGTTGGCGTTGCCCTGGTCCTCGGTCAGGTACCAGTAGCCGGTCGCGGGGTCGATCGCGCTGGCCTCGTGGGCAAAGCGGCCCATGTCGCGGATCGGCTCGACGTTGGCGGCGAACACGCTGGTGTCGGCCGGGATCTCGAAGATGTAGCCGTGCTTCTTGCCGGTGCTGCTGATGTTGTTGCTGCGCAGCTCCTCGTTCGACAGCCACGAACCCCAGGTGCTCGCGCCGCCGGCGCAGGGGCGGTAGATGCCGCCGAAGCTCGCATAGCTCTCGACCCATTCGCCGTTGCGCCACACCAGGTTGGTGTTGCCGCCGATCTGGTAGCTGGCGCCGGTGACGCCGGTGTCGTACTTCGCGACGCCGTCGCGGCCCGTGCCGACGATGCGGGCCGGATCGCCGCTGGTGCTGAGCTCGTGGTTGCGCACCAGCACCATCTCGTTGCCCGCGCCGATGCGGCGCTGGATCACGACGCCCATGCCGTCGTGCGCGGCCGGCGTGACGAGGCCGTCGCTCATCACGTCGCCAGCCCAACCGTAGCTGCTGTAGCGAAAGCCCTCGGGCAGCTCGATCAGCGGCAGGCCGGTGCTCCGGTCGGCCACCGGGGCCAGCGCGCCGTAGGGGCTGTCGATCTGCACCGAGGCGGCGGCGGCGGCACAGCCGCTGCGGTACTCGACGCGCTGGGCCATCGCGCTGAGCGGGCCGCCGAAGGCCGCGGCGATCGCGGCACCGCCACCGAGCAGCAGGCTGCGGCGGCTGGATTCGAAGTTCTGGGTCATGGTCGTCCTCGGGCTGGGTCGGTTCGGGGGCTGGGAGGGCGCTGGGCGCGGGCGGATTCGGCCGCAGGCCCATGACCGGCGCGTGACACGTCGCGCCACCGCGACGGCGACAATGCCGGCCATGAAACCGTCACGCGTCGTCGTCGGCCTGAGCGGGGGCGTGGACTCCGCGGTCAGCGCCTGGCTGCTCAAGCAGCAGGGCCACGAGGTCGTCGGCCTGTTCATGAAGAACTGGGAGGACGATGACGACGACGAGTACTGCTCGTCGCGCCAGGACTTCCTCGACGCCGCCAGCGTCGCCGACCTGATCGGCATCGAGATCGAGCACGTCAATTTCGCGGCCGAGTACCGCGACCGCGTGTTCGCCGAGTTCCTGCGCGAGTACCAGGCCGGCCGCACGCCCAACCCGGACGTGCTGTGCAATGCCGAGATCAAGTTCAAGGCCTTCCTCGACCATGCGATGCGCCTGGGCGCCGAGAAGATCGCGACCGGCCATTACGCCCGGGTGCGGGAACGCGGGGGCCGCCACGAGCTCCTCAAGGGGCTCGATCCGGCCAAGGACCAGAGCTATTTCCTGCACCGCCTGAACCAGGCGCAACTCGCGCGCACGCTGTTCCCGGTCGGCGAGCTGCCCAAGACCGAGGTGCGCCGCATCGCCGCCGAGATCCGGCTGCCGGTGGCGACGAAGAAGGACTCGACCGGCATCTGCTTCATCGGCGAGCGGCCGTTCCGCGAGTTCCTCAACCGCTACCTCGCCAACCAGCCGGGCGCGATCGAGGACGATCGCGGCCGCATCGTCGGCGCGCACGTGGGCCTGAGCTTCTACACGCTGGGCCAGCGCCAGGGTCTGGGCATCGGCGGGGTCAAGGGCCGCGACCAGGGCGGTGAGCATGCGCCCTGGTTCGTCGCTCGCAAGGACCTGGAGCGCAACGTGCTGGTCGCCGTGCAGGGCCACGACCACCCCTGGCTGCTGTCGCCGCGGCTCGAGGCCGGCGATGCCAGCTGGATCGCCGGCGCCGCACCGCCCCCGGGCCGCTACGCGGCCAAGACGCGCTACCGCCAGGCCGACGCGGCCTGCACGCTCGCCGCCGGCGCCGACGCGGCACGCTTCGCCCTCGACTTCGACGCCGCGCAATGGGCGGTGACGCCGGGCCAGTCCGCGGTGCTCTACGACGGCGAGGTCTGCCTCGGCGGCGGCGTGATCGATGCCGCGCTCGGCGTGCCGGCGCGCTGACGGCAGCGCTGCATCCGCCGGGGCGGGGGCCGCGTAGTCCCTGCCCGTGAGCCCCGCACTGCCTCCTAGAATCGCCGCCCATGTCCGCCTCGTCCTGCAGCCCGCGATGACCGCCGGCGCCGCCGACTTCGACCACGAGGCCGCCCTGCTGGCCTGCGCCCAGGGCGATCGCGCAGCGCTCAAGCGCCTGTACGAGCGCGAGGCCCGCTGGCTGCTCGGCGTGGTGCTGCGCATCGTGCGCGACCGCGCCACCGCCGAGGACGTGCTGCAGGACGCCTTCCTGCAGGTCTGGCGTCGCGCCGAGACCTACCGTCCCGAGCTCGGCTCGGCGCGCGGCTGGATCTACACCGTGGTGCGCCACCAGGCGCTGTCGGAGGTGCGCAAGCCCGGCCGCGAGCTCGCGCTCGATGACGAGGCGCTCGCCGCGGTCATCGAGCACCACAGCGCGGCGCAGTGGGACGCCGGCGGCTTCACGAGCGAGGCCGCCGCGCTGCAGCCCTGCCTCGAGGCGCTCGACGCATCCAAGCGCCACAGCATCGTGCTGGCCTTCGTCGAGGGCTACACGCACGAGCAGATCGCCAAGACGCTCGGCTCGCCGCTGGGCACCGTCAAGTCCTGGATCCGCCGGGGCCTGCAGTCGCTGAAGGAGTGTCTGTCGTGACACCGGACTTCGACGACGAACGCAGCGCCCAGGCCGGCGAGTACGTGCTCGGCACGCTGCCGGCGGCCGAGCGCGCGGCGCTCGAATCGCGGCTCGGCAGCGACGCCGCGCTGCGCGCCGCGCTCGCCTACTGGCAGGACCGCCTGCTCGGACTGGCCGCACGCGCGCCCGCGACCGAGCCCTCGCCCGGGCTGTGGGCGCGGATCGAAGCGCGGCTGGGCGGCCGTGCCGCGGCGCCGTCCTGGCCGACGTCGATCTGGACCAGCCAGCCGGTGCGCGCATCCTTCGGCGCCTGCAGCACCGCGAGGTAGCGCTCGGGGGGCGGCGCCTCGGTGCGCAGCACCAACAGGCTGGCGAGCAGCAGGCTGGCGGCCACGGCGAGTCCGCTCAGGGCCTGCCAGAAGCCGAGCCGCTGCCACAGCGAGGGCGCCGGCGCCGCGGCACGGCCGCCCAGCCGCGCTTCGATCCGCGCCCACAGCCCGGGCGAGGGCTCGGTCGCGGGCGCGCGCTGCAGTTCTGGACCAAGCCCGACGGCGCCACCGGCCCGACCTCGCTCGGCCTGGTGCGCGCCGGCACGGCGATGACGGTGCCGCTCGACAAGCTGCCCGCCCGGCCGGGCGCGGCCGACCTGTTCGAGATCACGCTGGAGCCCGAGGGCGGCTCGCCGTATGACCGTCCGAGCGGGCCGGTGCTCTACATCGGCCGCACCGTCAGGCTGTAGCCGGCGCCTCGGGTTCGAGCGCGGCCAGCGCCGCGGCGGCGAGGATCAGCGCCCCGCCGAGCCAGACCTGCGGCGTCATGCGCTGCTCGCCCCACCACACGGCCGAGACCGTCGCGAACACGACCTCGGTGAGCATCACCACCGCGGTCGTGCTCGCGCGCAGCCGCGCCGCGCCGTACTGCAACGCGAGGTTGGCGGCCAGCATCGCGCCGCTCAGACCCACCGCCACGAGCAGCCAGTCGAGCCGCGGTGGCGGCGGTAGCGGCACGCCGCCGGCCAGCCCAAGCCTCCCCAGCCCCAGCGCCAGCAGGCCCGAGACCGCCGCACCGCCGACGAACATCGCCAGCGCGCGCGCCTCGGCCGGCTGGCGCGCCTCGCGCCGCAGCATCACGTTGTTCAGCGCGAAACTGAAGCCCCCGGCGATGCCCAGCCAGTCCGGCAGGCTGGCCGGCAGCGGCCAGCCTGCCCCCACGGGCTTCAGCACGATCGCCGCGCCGAGCAGCGCGAGCGCGATGCGCAGGCCGGCCCAGGCGCTCAGGTGCTCGCCCAGCAGCAACCGCGCGAGCAGCACCGACCACAGCGGCATCAGGTAGAACAGCAGCACCACGCGCACCACGTCGCCGATGCTGACGCCCCAGTTGAAGGCCGCGTTGGTGCCGCCGGCCGCCAGCGCCAGCAGCCACAGCACCGGCGCGCGGCCCAGTTGCGCGAACGCGGCCGGCCAGCGCAGCGCGATCACGCCCACCACGGCGGCATAGACCAGCGCGGTGGCCCACAGCGGGTGCAGGCCGGCCTCGTGCAGGCGGCGCAATGGCCACCACGACACGCCCCAGACACAGGCGTTGAGCGTCAGCGCCAGGACCGCCATGACGGCGCCCTCCGGGCGGCCGCCGCGGTCCGGCTCCGCCGGGCCGCGAGCCGCAACGGGGATGGACGTCATCAGTGCGGATCGCGCCGCGCGATCTCGAGCAGGTGCTCGACCTCGGTCTTGTGCTGCACCAGGTTGTGGCGGTGCCAGCGCCGGATCGCCCACATCACGCCGGCCACGACCAGGCCGAAGATCGTGATCGCGCCAAAGGCCGACAGGCCGAACCTCGTGAGGCCGGTGTAGAAGGCGCCCAGGCCGAGGATGCAGGCCTGCTCGTTGAAGTTCTGCACCGCGATCGAGCGGCCGGCGCCCATCAGGTTGTGGCCACGGTGCTGCAGCAGCGCGTTCATCGGCACGACCAGGAAACCGCCGAGCCCGCCCAGCACCATCAGGAAGGGCGCGGCGACCCAGACGTTGTCGATGAAGTTCATCGCGATCACGAGCACGCCCATCGCGATGCCCAGCGGGATGACCGCCGTGGCCTGGTCCAGCCGCATGCGCACCGCCAGCACCGCGCCGACCGCGGTGCCGACCGCGACGACGCCGACCAGCGTCGACGACTGCGTGGTGCTGTAGCCCAGGGCCACCGCGCCCCAGGCCAGCACGATGTAGCGCAGGTTGCCGCTGACGCCCCAGAACAGCGTGGTCGTCGACAGCGAGATCTGGCCGAGCTTGTCGCCCCACAGCCGCGCGTTGCAGGCGGTGAAGTCGCGCACCAGCCCGACCAGGCTGTGCGCGAAGGGCTGCAGCGGCGCGCTGGTGCGCGGGATGTAGAGGTTGAACAGCGCCGCGACGATGTACAGCGAGGTCAGCGCGGCGATCGCCGCCTCGGGCGCGGTGTCGATGCCGGTGTTCACCCACGGCAGGTCGATGCCGAGCAGCAGCGGCGCGATGGCCCTGCCGACCAGCTGCCCCCCCAGCAGCACGCCGAGGATGATCGAGCCGATCGTCAGCCCCTCGATCCAGCCGTTGGCCTTGACCAGCTGCGAGGGCGGCAGCAGCTCGGTGAGGATGCCGTACTTGGCCGGCGAGTAGGCCGCCGCGCCGAGGCCGACGATCGCGTAGGCCAGCAGCGGATGGGCGCCGAACAGCATCATCAGGCAGCCGGCGATCTTGATCAGGTTCGAGACGAACATGACCTTGCCCTTGGGCACCGCATCGGCAAAGGCGCCGACGAAGGGCGCCAGCAGCACGTAGAACAGCGCGAACATCGGCACCAGCGCGGCGCGCTGCCATTCGGCCTGGCCGGAGGTGCGCAGGAGTTCGACGGCGGCGACGAAGAGCGCGTTGTCAGCCAGCGAGCTGAAGAACTGCGCCGACATGATGGTGTAAAAACCTTTTTTCATCGACCGTCGGCTGGGGCGCCGTGCTGCATGTCGGCGCCGGGCTGTCCCCCTGCGGCGCGGGTTATAGCACGCAGGTCCTGGCCGCCCCGGCGGGGCCATGAACCATCCGCGGCCCCGCTGCCCGGTGAATTCGGCGTGCCGCCGCCCCCCGGCGACGCGGCGGCGCGGCACACTGCAGGCACCCACCGTCCGGCCGAACCGTGCCCATGCCCCGTCCGATCGAAGCGCTGATCCACCCCGAGGCCCTGCGCCACAACCTGGCGCGGGCGCGCCGCGCCGCGCCCGACGCGCGGGTGTTCGCGGTCGTCAAGGCCGACGCCTACGGCCACGGGATCGAGCGCGTCTATGAGGCGCTGCGCGGCGCCGACGGCTTCGCGCTGCTCGACCTGGCCGAGGCCGAGCGGCTGCGCGCGCTCGGCTGGCGCGGCCCGATCCTGCTGCTCGAGGGCTGCTTCGAGCCGCGCGACCTGGAGCTGTGCTCGCGCCTGAACCTGTGGCACGCGGTGCACCGCGAGGCGCAGATCGACTGGCTGGCGATGCACAAGACCCATCAGCCGCACCGCGTGTTCCTGAAGATGAACAGCGGCATGAACCGGCTCGGCTTCACGCCCGACGCCTTCCGCAGCGCCTGGGCGCGGCTGAACGCGCTGCCGCAGGTCGACGAGATCACGCTGATGACGCACTTTGCCGACGCCGACCGCGCGCAGGCCGGCGTCGCCGCCGCGGTCGAGCGCTTCGTCGCCGCGACGCACGACCTGCCCGGCGAGCGATCGCTCGCCAACAGCGCGGCGACGCTGGCGGTGGCGCCGGGCGATGCCCGCGTCGCGGCCGACTGGGTGCGCGCCGGCATCATGGTCTACGGCTCGGCGCCCGACCACCCGGCGCACGACCTCGCGCACTGGGGCCTGCGCCCGACGATGACGCTGCGCTCGCAGCTGATCGGCGTGCAATCGCTGTGCGCCGGCGACACGGTCGGCTACGGCAGCACCTTCACTGCCAGCGCCCCGATGCGCGTCGGTGTGGTCGCCTGCGGCTACGCCGACGGTTATCCGCGCCACGCGCCGACCGGCACGCCGGTGCTCGTCGAGGGCGTGCGCACGCGGCTCGTGGGCCGCGTGTCGATGGACATGCTGGCCGTGGACCTGACGGGGCTGCCACAGGCCGGCCCCGGCAGCGAGGTCACGCTGTGGGGCCTCGGGCCGCACGGCGCGGCCTTGCCGATCGACGCGGTCGCACACGCGGCCGGCACGATCGGCTACGAGCTGATGTGCGCGCTGGCCCCGCGGGTGCCGGTGCGCGTCGCCGAGACCTGAGCGGCTCCGCAACGATGGCCCGCCACGTCTCCCGGCCCGGTGCGGCGGCGCGCACGGCGATGCCCGACGACGAAGACCCGATCGCGCGCCACTGCCGCCGGCTGGTGCGGCGCCAGGCGCTGAAGGCGGCCGCCGTCTCGGCCCTGCCGGTCGCCGGGGTCGATCTGTTCATCAACGGCCCGCTGCTGGCGCAGACGATCGGCGCGATCAGTCTGGCCCACGGCCTGGCGCCGGAACAGCTCGCGCGGCTGCCGGCGCCGCTGCGCCGCCGCGTCGACGACCTGGCGCACGGGCTCGGCAGCTACCTGATCGGCCGGGTGCTGACCCAGGGCGTGCTCGTCGCCGCGCTGCGCCCCCTCGGCGTGCGGCTCGGGGCGCAGCAGGCGGCAAAGTTCGCCCCGCTGCTCGGCCAGGCCGCCTCGGCGCTGCTGTCGGGCTGGATGTTCAAGCGGCTGTGCGAACGTCACATCGTGCAGTGCCGTGCCGTGCGCGCGGCCCTGCCCGCGCTGCCGGCGCCGCCGCTGCCGCCCGAGGACGGGACGTGAGCCTCGGTCCGGTGGCACGCGAGCGGCTGCGCGCGCTGCTGGCGGCCGAGACCGAGTGGAGCGCGGTGCGCGCCCAGGGCGCCGGCGGGCAGAACGTCAACAAGGTGTCGAGCGCGGTGCACCTGCGCTTCGACGTGCGGGCCTCGTCGCTGCCCGCCGCGCACAAGGCGCGGCTGCTGGCACTGCGCGACCAGCGGCTCAGCGCCGAGGGGGTGATCGTCATCAAGGCCCAGGAGCAGCGCACCCAGGCGCGCAACCGCGCCGACGCCCTGGAGCGGCTGTGCGATCTGGTGGCCAGCGTCGCCCAGCCGCCGCGCCCCCGGGTGGCGACGCAGCCGACGCTGGCGTCGAAGCGACGCCGCATCGAGGGCAAGAGCCTGCGCAGCCAGCTCAAGCGCGGCCGCGCCCGGGTGGCCCCGGAGTAGCACGCCACAATCGCCCGATGGCAAAGGAACGCACGGTCTACACCTGCAGCGAATGCGGCGCGACGAGCGCGAAGTGGCTCGGCAAGTGCCCGGCCTGCGAGGCCTGGAACACGCTCACCGAGGGGGTGGCGGAACCCGCCGGCAAGCACCGTTTCCAGGGTCTGGCCAAGAGCCAGCCGGTGGCCACGCTCAGCGAGATCGACGCGACCGATGTCGCGCGCACGCCGACCGGGATCGAGGAGCTGGACCGCGTGCTCGGCGGCGGCATCGTCGCCGGCGGCGTGGTGCTGATCGGCGGCGACCCGGGCATCGGCAAGAGCACGCTGCTGCTGCAGGCGGTCGATGCGCTCGCCGCGCGCATGCCGGTGCTCTACGTGACCGGCGAGGAGAGCGGCGCGCAGGTCGCGCTGCGCGCGCGCCGGCTCGGCCTGACCGGCGAGCGGGTGCGGGTGCTCGCCGAGATCCAGCTCGAGCGCATCCAGGCCGCGATCGCCACCGAGGCCCCGGCCTTCTGCGTGATCGACTCGATCCAGACGCTGTACTCGGAGCAGCTGACCTCGGCGCCCGGCTCGGTCGCCCAGGTGCGCGAATGCGCGGCCCAGCTGACCCGCACCGCCAAGGCCAGCGGCACGACCGTGGTGCTGGTCGGCCACGTGACCAAGGAAGGCACGATCGCCGGGCCGCGGGTGCTCGAGCACATCGTCGACACGGTGCTCTACTTCGAAGGCGACACGCATTCGAGCTTCCGCCTCGTGCGCGCGATCAAGAACCGCTACGGCGCGGTCAACGAGATCGGCGTGTTCGCGATGACCGAGCGCGGGCTCAAGGGCGTCGGCAACCCGAGCGCGATCTTCCTGTCGACCCATGCCGAGCCGGTGCCGGGCTCCTGCGTGATGGTCACGCTCGAGGGCACTCGGCCACTGCTGGTCGAGATCCAGGCGCTGGTCGACGGCGGTGGCCCCAGCCCGCGGCGCCTGTCGGTGGGCCTGGAGCGCGACCGGCTGGCGATGCTGCTGGCGGTGCTGCACCGCCATGCCGGCATCGCCTGCATGGACCAGGACGTGTTCGTCAACGCGGTGGGCGGCGTGCGCATCAGCGAGCCGGCGGCCGACCTGGCGGTGATGTTGGCGATCCAGAGCAGCCTGCGCGGGCGGCCGCTGCCACGCGGCTTCGTCGCCTTCGGCGAGGTCGGGCTGGCCGGCGAGGTGCGGCCGGCGCCGCGTGGCCAGGAACGGCTGAAGGAGGCCGCCAAGCTGGGCTTCGGCGTCGCGGTCGTGCCCAAGGCCAACGCCCCGAAGAAGGCGATCGAGGGGCTGACGATCCACGCGGTCGAGCGCGTCGAGCAGGCCGTCGAGCTGCTGCGGGAGCTGTGATGCGCATCGCCGCGGTGTCCGACATCCACGGCAATCTGCCGGCGCTCGAGGCGGTACTGGCCGAGATCGAGCACGAGGACGTGGACCTGGTCGTCAACCTCGGCGACCTCGTCAGCGGCCCGCTGTGGCCGCTGGAGACCGCGCGCCGCCTGATGGCGCTGGACTGGCCGACGATCCGCGGCAACCACGAGCGGCAGCTGCTGAGCGTCCCGCTCGATCAGCAGGGCGACAGCGACGCGCAGGCCTGTCGCGCGCTTGGCGATGCCGAGCGCGCCTGGCTGGCGGCGCTGCCGAACGCACTGCGGCTCCCTGGCGACATGCAGTGCTGCCACGGCACCCCCTCGAGCGACCTGCAGTACCTGCTGGAGACCGTCGTCGACGGTTTCGACGCGCAGCGCGCGCGCTGCGGCGAAGCGACAGCCCATGGACTGCGTGCCGCCACCGCTGATGAAGTAACTGCTCGCATCGGCGGTGGGCGCCACGCTGCCGTCTTGCTCTGCGGCCACAGCCATGTGCCTCGCATCCTGCCGCTGCCGGGCGGAGCGCTCGTCGTCAACCCGGGCAGCGTCGGGCTGCCCGCCTACGACGACGCACACCCCCTGCCGCACTGGGTCGAGAACGACGGGCCCCAAGCCCGCTGGGCGCTGTTGGAGCGCGACGTGGGCGGACGCTGGAGCGCCCGCTTGCGCGCGACCGGCTACGACCATGCGCACGCCGCACGCCGCGCCGAAGCGCACCACCGCGGCGATTGGGCCGACGCTTTGCGCACCGGCCGGGTCGGTCGCACCGAGCGCGAGGCGCTCGCCCCCCGTCCATGAGCCCACGGCAACTCGGCTGGGGGCTGGCCGGCGCGGCCTTGTTGGCCGGCGGGTTCGGCTACGGGTGGCAGGGTCTGGTCCTGGCCCTGACGGTGATCGCGTTCTGGCTGCTGCTCCAGTTCAGCCAGGCCTTGCGCACGATGCGGCTGGCCGCCCGGGCGCCGATCGGTCGCGTCGCCAGCGCCGCGACGCTGCACGCCTGCCTGAAGCCCGGCATGACGATGCTTGCGGTGCTGCCGCTCACGCGCAGCCTGGGCCTGCCGGTCGGCGCCCCCGAGGCGGAAACCTACCGCTGGAGCGACGCCGGCGGCACCAGCGTCCTGACAGTGTTCCATCACGGGCGCCTGCTGCGCTGGGATCTCGAACGCGCGGCCGAGGCGAGCGACGCCCCATGAAAAAAGGCGCCCGAAGGCGCCTTTCTCAAGCAAGTCGGTGCCGATCAGACCGGGCGGCGGCGACGCGCCATCCAGCCGACCACGCCCAGCCCGGCGAGCATCAGCGCGTAGGTGCTCGGCTCGGGGATCGGCGGCGTCGGGCCACACTCACTGCCACGCACACAGCTTTCCAGCTTGATCGACTGGCCGTCGAGGAATGCATTGACATGGAGCAGGTTGAAGCTCCAGGCGTCCATGTCCGTCGTCGTGATGCTCCACGACGCCGTGTCCCCTATAACAAACCGATCCGAGCCCGGCCCATTCGAGTTCGGGAAGTCGATGCGCCAGTTGTAGGTATTACCCTGATCAGTGAAGCCCGCCGCACTGTAGCTTGCCGAGGCCGTCTGAGGACCCAGGTTGAGGAAGGTTCCACCAGGGCCAGCGAGATTGATGTAGTCGATGAAGGCCCCCGAGCTCGGCGCGTAGACGAAGTCCAGCTCGAAAACCGTCCCGAGCGACGTTTCCATCGTCGCGATCAGGTCGGTGCCAGCGTAGAAATCGACGACGAGTGCGTTCGCAGCGCCCGCACCGGCCACCAACGCGGCAGCCACAGCCGCCTTCAATCGAAATGCCATGCTCACTCTCCTGGTGAAGGTCGATGATGAGTCGTCGCCGCCGCTGCCGTCCTGCCAGCCCCTGCTGACTTCTGAATTGGCAACCTTCTCATCGGGTTTGACGGACTGTACAAGCTGATACAACCCGCGCCGCATCCCTAACCTGCCTCACCCCCCTCACCCCGGGGGGCGTCATCCCCGGTATCCATCAGCCCCTCCGTGAGTTGGGGGTTGCGCTGATCAGCTTTTTACGGGTTTTCAAGCGCCTTTTAGGGGGTGTATCAGATTGAAACCGGGCGTAGTGTGAGGCTGTATCGGCCGCGCGTCTTCGCCCCTTCCTTTGAAGGATCGCGTGCCGTTCACCCCTCGCTGATGACGAAGGAGCCACTATGTTGCACATTGCAATAAGGACCGCCAGCCGCATGCTTGGCGTCACGGTTCTGGGCGCGGCCGCCCTCGCCCCGGGCGCGGCTTTCGCGGCGACGGCGACCTGGGACTTCAACCTGCCGGCCGATTCGGCCTACACCCCTCCGTACCCGTCGGTCGCCACGCTGACGATGACCGACATCGGTGGCGGCGTGCGCGTGACACTCGACCCGAACGAGGCTTCGCCCGGCTACCCCGCCGACCTGCTGCAGTCGTTCATCGAGCGCCTGACCATCGTCTACAACCCCGGCGTGACCGACCCGGCGCCGATCACCTTCCTGAATGCGCTCGGCAGCACGGCGCCACTGCAGGCACTGGCCTACGTCCCGCCGCCGGCCGGGCCAAGCGCACTGGACAGCTCCTACTTCGCCGCCCCCTATGGCGTGCTGGCGTTCGACTGGTGCAGCGGCAACGGCAACAACAAGGTCTGCACCCTGAGTGCGGCCGAATCGAGCACCTTCGATCTCTTCGGCACCGGGCTTGATGTCGCCGACTTCCTGGCGCCGGCGGAGGGCACGACCAACAGCAACATGCCGAACAACATCTTCGGTGTGATCTCGGTGTCGGCCTACAGCCTGCCCAACGACTTCCACACGACGCCATCGAACTGGGTCGCCCAGCAAGTGCCGGCCATCCCCGAGCCCAGCACCTACGCACTGATGCTCGCGGGCCTGGGAGCCGTGGGCTTCATGGCGCGTCGCCGCCGCGCCGGCTGACTCTGCCCGGTCTCTCCGTCTGGCGGCCCCGCTGCGGCGGGGCCGTTTCTTTTCCTGTTCGCACCGCCGGCAGCCGGCGAGCCATGGCCGGACAGCTAGAATTTCCGGCTTGTGTTTTCAGTGAATTGGGGTGTGTCGATGTCCCTGTCCGACCGCGACGGCAAGATCTGGATGGATGGCCAGTTGGTCGATTGGCGTGACGCCAAGATTCACGTCCTGACCCATACGCTCCATTACGGCTGCGGCGCCTTCGAGGGCGTGCGCGCCTACCTGACGGAGCGTGGCACGGCCATCTTCCGCCTGCAGGAACATACCGAGCGCCTGTTCAACAGCGCCAAGATCCTGCGCATGAAGATTCCCTTCACGCCGGCCGAGGTGATGGAGGCGCAGCGCGCCGTGGTGCGCGAGAACAAGCTCGAGAGCTGCTACCTGCGCCCGCTGACCTGGATCGGCGACACGAAGCTCGGCGTCAGCCCCAAGGGCAACAAGATCCACCTGATGGTCGCGGCCTGGGCCTGGGGCGCCTACCTGGGCGAGGAAGGCCTGAAGCGCGGCATCCGCGTCAAGACCTCGAGCTACACCCGCCATCACGTCAACATCACGATGACGCAGGCCAAGGCGGTGAGCAACTACACCAACTCGATCCTCGCCAACATGGAGGCCACCGACGACGGCTACGACGAGGCGCTGCTGCTCGATGCCTCGGGCTTCGTCTCGGAAGGCGCCGGCGAGAACCTGTTCGTCATCAAGAACGGCGTCGTCTACACGCCGGACCTGTCGGCCGGTGCGCTCAACGGCATCACGCGCAACACCGTCTTCCACATCTGCCAGGACCTCGGCCTGAAGCTGGTCGAGAAGCGCATCACCCGCGACGAGGTCTACATCGCCGACGAGGCCTTCTTCACCGGCACCGCGGCCGAGGTGACGCCGATCCGCGAGCTCGACCGCGTGCAGATCGGCCAGGGCAGCCGCGGCCCGGTGACCGAGAAGATCCAGTCGGCCTTCTTCGACATCGTCAACGGCCGCAACCCGAAGTACGCCGAGTGGCTGACCCTGGTGTGAGCGCCATGCAGAGCTCCGAAGCGAAGGCGGTGGTCGAGGTCACCGCGAAGGACGTGCAGGGCCCCGGCGTGGTGTTCTGCCCCAACCCGAAGATGCCGCTGTGGAGCGCCCACCCGCGCGTGTTCATCGACGTGGCGCACGGCGAGGGCCGCTGCGCCTACTGCGGCACGGTCTACCGGCTCGCGGCCGGCGAGACGCTGCACGCGCACTGAGCGTCCCGCCCGGTCGGCCCGGGCGCCACTCAGCTCTCCAGCTTCCCGAGCGACAGGATCGGGCCCGTCGGAGCCCCCGTCGGCGAGCCGCCTTCGGGCTCGAGGCTGACCGCGAAGGCGGCGGTGCCGTCGAGCAGCTTCGCGCGCAGCACCGTCGTCGCCCGGTCGGCGCGCACCAGGCCCAGCGAGCGCGGCGCGCCACTGCCCGGCACCGACCACAGCTCCAGTGCCCGGCCTGCGTCCAGGGCGATGGCATCGAGCGGCTTCAGCACCAGCGCCCGACCGTCCGGCGTGAGGCTGGCCACGAAGCTCGCTGCCGGCGCGCCGGCAGCGCCGGGGTTCGCGCCCAGCACGATGACGATCGGCACGGCCGGCGGCGGTGGCTGCATCAGCACCACGCCGAGCGCCAGCGCCGCCACCGAGGCGAACGCGGCAACGCTGCGCCACAGCGCCAGACGCTGCCACCAGGACACCGGCGCGGCCGCCGCACCGAACACGCGCTGCTCGATACGGGCCCAGACGCGCCCGTGCGGCTTGACCGGCGTCACGGCCCCCATCAGCGGCATCAGCCGCTGCTCCCAGGCGCGCACGGCTGCGCGCAAGGACGGATGCGCCGGCAGCAAGGCCTCGAAGCGTCGTTTCGCCGGCCCGCGCAGCGTGCCCACCACGTACTCGGCGGCGAGCCGATCGGCCAGAGCAGGGCGCCCGTAGTCCATCGTGCGCTCCGCTCAGCCCGCCGCGCCGCCGGCGCGCTCCAGGCAGGACCTCAGCGCCAGCAGCGCACGCCGCAGCCAGCTCTTCACCGTGCCCAGCGGCTGGCCCAGGTGCTCGGCGACCTCGCCGTGCGACAGCCCCTGATAGAACGCCAGTGCAAGGCTCTGCTGCTGCGGCCCGCTCAGGGCGCTGACGCAGCCTTGCAGCGCCAGCGCATCGGCGGCACGCGCGAGCCGCTCGAGCGGCCCCTCATCGGGCGAAGGAATGTCCTGCAGCATGTCGTGATCGTCGTCGTCGCCCATGACGGAGGTCGCACTGATCGTCGGCTCGCCCTGGCGACGACGCAGGCTGTCAATGGCGCGGTGGCGTGCAATGCTGGCCAGCCAGGTCAGCGGTTGGCTCAGCGCGGCATCGAAGCCCTGAGCAGCGCGCCAGACGTTGACATAGACCTCCTGCAGCACCTCCTCGGCCTGGGCGCGATCTCTCTGGATACGCAGCACCACGCCCAACAGATGCGCGCTGGTGCTTTCGTACAAAGCAGCGAAGGCGGCACGGTCACCGAGCGCGATGCGCGCAAGCAGCGCAGCAAGCTCTCGGTTGCGGTCGGTCCAGGGCTGCAAGGGGCTGGCCATCGGTCGTGGGGTCGGCGGATTCTAGGGACGCGGTGCTTCGTACAATGCCCCGGTATTCCCGCAGATACACCGCATGCCCCAGCCGCCAAAAGCCCCGCCCTCGTCGCCCGATGACATCGAGCAGCAGTTCTACGAGGCGCTGCAACAGGCCGATGTCGACAAGCTGATGGCGGTGTGGGCCGACGACGAGGAGATCGCCTGCGTCCACCCTGGCGGGCCGCGCATGGTGGGCGCCGGTGCGATCCGCGCGTCTTTCGACGCGATCTTCGCCAACGGCGCCATCGACGTGGTCCCCGACAAGGTGCGCCGCCTGCACACCCACTCGAGCGCGGTCCACCATGTGCTCGAGCGCGTGCAGATCGCCAGCGAAGGCGGCACGCAGACCGCGTTCGCGATCGTCACCAACGTCTACGTCAAGACGGCCCAGGGCTGGCGCATGGTGCTGCATCACGCCAGCCCCGGCATGGCGCGCGAGCTGCAGGAAATTGCCGAGGCGCCGTCGACGCTGCACTGAGCGCGCGATGGCCACGCCGCTGACCGCCGCCGTCGTGCCCGACCGCGGCGCCCCCTGGTGGCTGCCCGGCGGCCATGCCCAGACGGTCTGGGCAGCGCTCTTCGCCCGGCCCGGCAGCGGCCCGGCGCCGCGCTGGCGCCGTGAACGCTGGAGCACGCCGGACGGCGACTTCATCGACGTGGATTTCGCCGATGCCGCCCCCGGCGCACCGCTGCTGGTGCTGTTCCACGGCCTCGAGGGCTCCTCGGCCAGCCATTACGCCCGCGCCTTCGCGCGCTGGGCACACGCGCAAGGCTGGGGCTGCGTGGTCCCGCATTTCCGCGGCTGCTCGGGCGAGCTCAACCTCGCACCGCGCGCCTACCACTCGGGCGATTTCGAGGAGATCGGCTGGATCCTCGCGCGCCTGCGCGCCGCGCACGGTCGGCCGCTGCTCGCGGCGGGCATCTCGCTCGGTGGCAACGCGCTGCTGCGCTGGGCCGAGGAGGCCGGCGACAGCGCCGCCGGCGTCGCGCGCGCGGTCGCCGCCATCTCCTCGCCGCTGGACCTCGCGGCCGGTGGCGCGGCGCTGTCGCGCGGTTTCAGCCTGCACGTCTACACGCGCATGTTCCTGCGCACGATGGTGCCGAAAGCACTCGCCAAGCTGGCGCAGCACCCCGGGCTGTTCAGCCGCGAGCGGCTGCTGGCCGCGCGCACGCTGCACGACTTCGACGACGTCTTCACCGCCCCCCTGCACGGCTTTCGCAACGCCGACGACTACTGGGCGCGCGCGTCGGCCAAGCCGCAGCTCGCGCGCATCCGCATCCCGGCACTGGCGCTGAACGCGCGCAACGATCCTTTCGTGCCGGCCGCCAGCCTGCCCCGGCCCCACGAGGCCGGTCCCAGCGTGACGCTGTGGCAGCCGGCCGATGGCGGCCATGTCGGTTTCGCGGCCGGCCCCTTCCCGGGCCGGCTGACCCCGCTGCCACAGGCCGTGGGCGGCTGGCTGCGCGAGGCCATGGCCTGAGCGCGCGATGGACGCGATCGTCGCCGCCGCACTGAAGAAGTGGCCCGCGGTGCCGGCCTGCTACGGCTGGCTGGCGCTCGACGCACGCGGCCAATGGCGCCTGCGCGACGACCGGGTCCAGGCCGCCGGCCCCTTCCCGCAGTCCAAGGGCAGCGTGCTGCATCACGAAGGCCTGCGCGCCTTCATCGCCCGCAACTACGCCCCCGATGCCGCGGGCTGCTGGCATTTCCAGAACGGGCCGCAGCGCGTCTACGTGGAGCTCGAGGCCGCCCCGCTGGTGCTCGGGGTGCAGCGCCATGAAGGCGCCTGGTCGGTGCGGTCAGAGCAGCTGGCCGGCCCCGGACCCCTCGCGGTCCGGGGGGCCTGGCTCGACGAGCAGGGCCGCCTCTTCCTCGAGACGGAGCGCGGCCATGGCCTGGTGCACTCGCTCGACATGGACGCAGCGGCCGATGCGCTGACGGCCGGCCACTGGCCATTGAGAGGGACGCTGCGCTTTGAACACATGCCGGCGCGCTTTGGCTACCGGCTCAGCCCCCAACGCGCGCAGGCGCCGCGCTGAGGGCCCGAGCGCTCAGTTCGACGCCGCGCTCGCCGCCGGCGCCGGGGCCTTCGGCTCCTCGAAGCTGGCGCCACCGGCATTGGCCATGTAGACCACCGCGCGGCCGATCTCGAGCTCGCTCAGGTCACCGCCGCCTTGCGCGGCCATGTTGCCCTTGCCCTTGAGCGCCGAGTTCAGCAGCGCGTCGTAGCCCGTCTTGATGCGCGGCTCCCAGGCCGCCGCGTCGCCGAACTTCGGCGCCCCGGCGACACCGGCCTCATGGCATACCGCGCACTGCGCCTTGAAGGCATCGGCACCGCTCTTCATCGCGGCCGCGTCGGAGGCGTCCTTGACCTGCACGCTGGCCACCGGCGCGATGCGCTGCTCGACCGCCTTGGCCGCGAGACCGTCGCTGCCGGCCGCCGGCTTGGTGCTGCTGGTCACGTACTGGGCCAGCAGCACGATGATCGTGATCGGCACGATGAAGGCCAGCAGCACCGCCACCACCAGCTGCTTGGGCGTGCGGATCGGCCCCTCGTGGTGAGGCTCGTGGTCGTCGTGTTGGGGCGCTGCGCTCATGGTCTCCTCGGCTGCCGTCAGGTGGGGGGAATGCGGCTTCGCGCTCGGCCCGCGGCGCGGACTGCGCAAAACCGCGGGATTATAGAAGTGCCCCCTGCCCGAACCGGCCGCCCGGGTGCGCCGGGCTAGAATGGCGGCGCTGCGCCCGTAGCTCAGTGGATAGAGTACTGGCCTCCGAAGCCAGGGGCCGCTGGTTCGATCCCAGCCGGGCGCGCCATCTTGTTTTCCTTGCTTCCGAAGTCAGCTAAGGCCTTGAAGGGCAAGGACAAATTGGCGGTTCGAAGTCCCTCATTCCGGTCATAGACCAGTCGGTCCGCAAACGTGAGCTTGAGGACGGCCTTGCGGTTCTCCAGAAGCCCGGTTTCCCAGAGATTCCAAGGACTTGCGAGAAAGTCCAGAGCGGTTCGAAGTGATGCGTCGAAGCTGCGCAGCGGACGGCCGCAGTTGGCGATCTTCTCGCTGACGACGATCTTCTGTTCTTCGAGCTTCCGGATGCGCGACTCGTAGGCCGTGATCACGGAAGGCACCTCGGCATCGGCGATGCGGTCGAGGAACTGATCGACCTGCCGCTCGATCTTCACCAGCTCCGCCCTCAATGTCTGCGACAGCGACTCGCCCGCCGCAAGGCGGTGATCCCACAGGTCGCGGAACATCGCGCTGGCGACCTTGAACAGGCTTTCGGTCGGCTGCAACGACTTGAGCAGCCGCTCGAACTCCCCTTCAAGCACATCGCGCCGGATCGACTTGCCACGAGCGTCGCAGCCCGGCTTTTGGCACAGGTAGTAGGGATGGAGCTGCTTGCGGCCCTTCGACCAGCAAGCGGTCAAGGGCGTGCCGCAGCAGCCGCAGACGACGGAGCCGCGCAGCGGGAAATCAGACCTGATGTCCTTGCGGATCGGAGCGCGCGCCTTGCCGTTCAGGCGGTCCTGAATCTTCTGGAATGTCTCGTAGCTGATAAGGGCCTCGTGCATCCCCTTGCGGAGCGACACGCCCCAGTTGGGCGCTTCGACGTACCCGGCATAGACGGGCCGCGTGAGCATGTCGGTCACGCGCTGGAAGCGCACCCCCGTGCGGTCGTGCGGGAACACCGGATGCGAGTCGAGGAAGCGCTGCACTTCCGCCTGAAGCTGGAACCGCCCGGAGGCGAAGCCTTCGAGCGCTTCCTGCACGATGCTGGCCTGAGGCTCATTGCGCACGAGCATGTTGCCGTGGCCGGGGACTCGCTGATACCGATACCCGACAGGGCAGGCGAACGGCCAATAGCCGTTCTGGACCCTCGCGCGCATCCGGTTGAGCGTTTGCTCCGCATTCTTTTGCCGCTGGTGCTGCGCGACGGTTGCAAGGATGTACTCCTGCAACTCGCTGTCCGCATCGTCCCCGAACTCGACGCTCGGGGACTCAAGGACGCCGCCCGCCGACGCGATGGCGGCGCGCAGCTCGATATGCGCCTTCACGCCACGCGCCAGCCGCGAAATATCGTCGATCAGGACGACCGGCGACTCTGCGCGGTGCTTGCGCAGGAACGCGAGCATCGCCTTCATCCCGGGACGATCCACCAGCTTGCCGGTGATGTCGTCCTCGAAGGTTGAGACGACCTCATAGCCGCGTGCTCGCGCGAACTCCATGCAGCGTGTCTCCTGGGA
>DATMJX010000041.1:0-2378 GCA_035553715.1 Methylibium sp. | reverse complement strand
CCCTTGTGGTCGCGCAGCAGCTGCGCCGCGATCGACTCCGGCGTCTGCGGCTTGACCGCGACCGACGCATCGGCCGTGCACTTCGGGCAGTACTGCGTGCCGAGCTTGACGTAGAGCAGGCGCAGGAAGTGGTAGACCTCGGTGGTCGTCGCGACCGTGCTCTTGCGGCCGCCGCGCGACAGGCGCTGCTCGATCGCGACGGTCGGCGGGATGCCGTAGACCGCGTCGACCTCGGGCCGCCCGGCCGGCTGCACGATGCTGCGCGCATAGGCGTTCAGCGATTCGAGGTAGCGGCGCTGGCCCTCGTTGAACAGGATGTCGAAGGCCAGCGTGCTCTTGCCCGAGCCCGAGACGCCGGTGACGACGCTGAACTTGCCGCGCGGGATGTCGACCGACAGGCCCTTCAGGTTGTGCTCGTGGGCGTTGACGATCTGGATCGCCTCGACCGGCTGCGCGCGCTCGCGGCGCGCCTTGACGACGGCCTGCAGCGGCGCGCCCTCCTCGACCGCGTGGCCGCCTTCGCCCAACGCGCGCTCGTAGTCGCGCAGCGCCGCGCCGGTGTGCGACGTGGGGTGCCGCTTCACGTCGTCGGGCGTGCCCTCGCAGACCAGCTCGCCGCCGGCATCGCCACCTTCGGGCCCGAGATCGACGAGCCAGTCGCTGGCGCGGATCACGTCGAGGTTGTGCTCGATCACGATGATCGAATGCCCCGCCTCCAGCAGCTTGCGGAAGGCGCGCATCAGCTTGGCGATGTCGTCGAAATGCAGGCCGGTGGTCGGCTCGTCGAACAGGAAGAGCGTGCCCTTCTTCGCGACCGGCTGGCGCGAGGCCGTGCCGTTCTTCGCCGCCTCGGCCAGGAAGCCGGCGAGCTTCAGGCGCTGCGCCTCGCCGCCGCTGAGCGTGGGCACCGGCTGGCCGAGCTTGACGTAGTCCAGGCCGACGTCGGCCAGCGGCTGCAGCGCGCGCACGACCTCGCGGTCGTCGGCGAACAGGCGCACCGCGTCGGCGATCGTCAGCTCGAGCACGTCGTTGACGTCCAGGCTCTTGCCGCCGCGCTCGACCTTGACCTCGAGCAGCTCGGCGCGGAAGCGCTTGCCGTCGCAGTCGGGGCAGCGCAGGTACACGTCGCTGAGGAACTGCATCTCGACATGCTCGAAGCCCGAGCCGCCGCAGCTCGGGCAGCGGCCGTCGCCGGCGTTGAAGCTGAACATGCCGGCGCCGTAGCCGCGCTGCCGGGCGAGGGCTGAGTCGGCGAAGATCGCGCGCAGCGTGTCGAAGGCGCCGACATAGCTCGCCGGGTTGGAGCGCGCGGTCTTGCCGATCGGGCTCTGGTCGACGAAGACCGCGTCGCTGAGCCAGTCCGCGCCGAGCAGGCGCTCGTGCGCGCCGGGCGTCTCGGTCGCCTTGCCGAAGTGGCGCGCCAGCGCCGGGAACAGCAGGTCCTGCATCAGCGTGCTCTTGCCCGAGCCGGACACGCCGGTCACGCAGACCAGGCGCTGCAACGGGAACTCGACCGTGATGTCGCGCAGGTTGTGCTCGCGCGCGCCCTCGACGATCAGCCGCGGCGTGCCGTCGGTGACCGGGCGCTGCAGCCCCAGCCCGATCGAGCGGCGTGCGCCGAGGTAGGCGCCGGTCATCGTGTCGGCGCGCTTCAGCTCCTCGGGCGTGCCGTCGAAGACGATGCGCCCGCCCTGGGTGCCCGGGCCCGGGCCCATGTCGATCACGCGGTCGGCGGCCAGCATCACCGCCGGGTCGTGCTCGACGACCACCAAGGTGTTGCCGGCGTCGCGCAGCCGCAGCATGGCCTGGTTGATGCGGTCCATGTCACGCGGGTGCAGGCCGATCGACGGTTCGTCGAGCACGAACAGCGTGTTGACCAGCGAGGTGCCGAGCGCGGTGGTCAGGTTGATGCGCTGCACCTCGCCGCCGCTGAGCGTGCGGCTCTGGCGGTCCAGCGTCAGGTAGCCGATGCCGACGTCGCACAGGTACTTCAGCCGCGTGCGCACCTCGTCGAGCAGCAGCTCCAGCGCGTCGTCGAGCATCGTGCTGGGCAGCGTCAGCGTGTCCATGAAGCGGCGCAGCCGGGCGATCGGCAGCAGCATCAGCTCGTGCAGGCTCAGACCGGGCAGCGCCTCGAGCTGCGCGCGGCTCCAGCCCGCGCCCACGGGCAGGAAGCGCTGCGCCGGCTCGAGCACCGCGTCGGCGCCGTCTTTCGCGCCGAGCCGCCACAGCAGCGACTCGAGCTTGAGCCGCGCGCCGCCGCAGGCCGTGCAGGGCGTGTAGCTGCGGTACTTGGACAAGAGCACGCGGATGTGCATCTTGTAGGCCTTGCTCTCCAGGTAGTCGAAGAAGCGCTTGATGCCGTACCACTGCTTGTT
>DATMJX010000040.1:0-3943 GCA_035553715.1 Methylibium sp. | reverse complement strand
GTCCACCGGCACGCCGGCGTGTTCGCGCGCCTCGAGGCCCTGCATGCGCGGCGCGCCGCACTCGGTCTCGAGGGCGAGTCGCTGCGGCTGCTCGAGCGCATGCACCTGGACTTTGTGCGCGCCGGGGCGCGGCTGGCGCCGGCGGCGCAGCAGCGGCACGCCGCCATCGTCGAGCGGCTCGCGACGCTCTCCACCCGCTTCGGCCAGAACCTGCTGGCCGACGAGGCGGGGTGGGTGCTGTGGCTGCGGGACGAGGCCGACCTGGACGGCCTGCCGGACGATCTGCGTGGGGTGGCGCGCGCGGCGGCGGCGCAGCGCGGGCATCCGCAGGCCTGGGCGATCACGCTGTCGCGCGCGGTCGTGCTGCCCTTCCTGGGCCACTCGACGCGGCGCGAGCTGCGCGAGCAGGTCTGGCGCGCCTGGGTCGGCCGTGGCGAGGGGACGCTGGTCGGCACGGCGCACGACAACCGGCCGGTCGCCACCGAGATCATGGCCCTGCGGCTGGAGCTGGCGCGGCTGCTCGGCCGCGCCAGCTATGCCGATCACGCGCTGGCCGACCGCATGGCCGGGACGCCGCAGGCGGTGCGCGCACTGCTCGAGCGCGTCTGGGCGCCGGCGCTGCGACGCGCGGCCGAAGAGCGCGCGGCGCTGCGCGAACTGGCCCGCGCCGAGGGCGGCCCGGCGGTGCTGCAGGCCTGGGACTGGCGCTTCTATGCGCAGCGGCTGCGGCAGTCGCGCCACCGGCTCGACGACGCCGAGCTGAAGCCGTATTTCAGCCTCGATCGCATGCTCGAGTCGATGTTCGACTGCGCGCAGCGCCTCTTCGGCCTCGCGTTCACCGAGCGCCGCGACCTGCCGCGGTACCACCCGGATGTGCGGCTGTGGGAGGTGCGCGAGGCGGCCAGCGGCGCGCCGGTCGGCGTCTTCATCGGCGACAACTTCGCGCGGCCCGGCAAGCGGGGCGGCGCCTGGATGGGGGCCTACCGCTGGCAGTCGGCGCTGGGCGGCGGCACACGGCCGCTGATCGTCAACAACAACAACTTCGCGCCGGCGCCACCCGGCCGGCCGGCGCTGCTGGGCGTCGACGAGGTGCGCACGCTGTTCCATGAGTTCGGCCACGCGCTGCACGGGCTGCTGTCGCAAGTGCGGCATGAGCGCCTGTCCGGCGCGAACGTGCTGCGCGACTTCATCGAGCTGCCCTCGCAGCTCTTCGAGCGCTGGGCGCTCGAGCCGGCGGTGCTGCGGCGCCATGCGTGGCATGTCGACACCGGCGCGGCGATGCCGGAGGCGCTGATCGCAAGGCTGCGCGCCGCGCGGCACGGCGAGCAGGGCTTCGAGACGGTGCTCTACACCGCGGCGGCGCTGGTCGATCTGGCGCTGCACGAGCGCGAATCGATGGAGGGGCTGGACCTCGACGCCTTCGAGGCGGCCGAGCGCGAGCGCCTCGGCGTGCCGGCGGACATCGGCTTGATGCACCGGCTGCCGCAGTTCCGGCACCTGTTCGCCGGCGAGGGCTACGCGGCCGGCTATTACGCCTACCTGTGGGCCGAGGTGCTCGACGCCGACGCGCACGAGACCTTCGTCGAGGCCGGCGACCTCTTCGACACCGCGACCGCGCGGCGCCTGCTGACGCGGATCTATGCCGTCGGCGACAGCGTCGAGCCGGGGGCGGCCTACCGGGCCTTTCGCGGCCGCGACGCCGGCGTCGAGCCGATGCTGCGCCAGCGGGGGCTGTTGCCCTAGGCCCTCAGGGCCGCGCGTGCGGCCTGCAGCGTCGCTTCGAGATCCGCGGGGCTGTGCGCGGCGCTGACGAAGCCGGCCTCGTAGAGCGCTGGCGCGAGATAGACCCCGTGCTCGAGCATGGCGTGGAAGAAGCGGTTGAAGCGCGCCTTGTCGGTCGCCATCACCGCCGGATAGTCCTGCGGCAGGGCGTCGGCGAAGAAGAAGCCGAACATGCCGCCCTCGCAGTCGCCGGCCATCGGCACGCCAGCCTCGCGCGCGGCGGCCAGCAGGCCGTCGGTCAGCGTGCGGGTGCTGCGCGCCAGCGCGTCGAAGAAACCGGGCTTCTGGATCTCGCGCAGCGTCGCCAGCCCGCAGGCGGTCGCGACCGGGTTGCCGCTCAGCGTGCCGGCCTGGTAGACCGGGCCCAGCGGCGCGAGCTGCTCCATGATCGCCTTCGGCCCCGCGAAGGCCGCCAGCGGCATGCCGCCGCCGATGACCTTGCCGAACACGCTGAGGTCGGGCTGGAAGCCGGGGATCAGCTGCGCGTACAGGCTCTGCGCGCCGCCGAGCGCGACGCGAAAGCCCGTCATCACCTCGTCGAGCACCAGCAGCGCGCCATGCTGCGTGCACAGCTCGCGCAGCCGCGTCATGAAGGGCAGGCTGGCGCGCACGAAGTTCATGTTGCCGGCGATCGGCTCGAGCATCACGCAGGCGATGTCCTGGCCGTGCGCGTCGAAGGCGGCTTCGAGCTGGGCGACGTCGTTGTAGGTCAGCACCAGCGTGTGCTGGACGACTTCCGCCGGCACGCCGGCCGAGGTCGGGTGGCCGAAGGTCGCCAGCCCCGAGCCGGCCTTGACCAGCAGCGCGTCGGCATGGCCGTGGTAGCAGCCCTCGAACTTGACGATGGTGCTGCGCCCGGTGGCGCCGCGCGCCAGGCGCAGCGCGCTCATTGCCGCCTCGGTGCCCGAGCTGACCAGGCGCACCTGCTCGGCACTCGGCACCAGCTTCAGGATCTCCTCGGCCAGCTCGACCTCGCGCTCGGTCGGCGCGCCGAAGCTGAAGCCCTCGTCGGCCGCCCGGTGCACCGCCTCGAGCACGGCCGGGTGGCCATGGCCGAGGATCATCGGGCCCCAGGAGCCGATGTAGTCGATGTAGCGCCGGCCGTCGGCGTCCCACAGGTAGGCGCCCTCGGCGCGGGCGATGAAGCGCGGCGTGCCGCCGACGGCGCGGAAGGCGCGCACCGGCGAGTTGACGCCGCCGGGAATGGAGCGCTGGGCCCGTTCGAACAGGGCCGCGTTGCGGTCGGTCATGGCAGGGGAAAAATCAGTGGATGCGGCGCGGGCCGCGGGGCGGTTCGGGGCCGTCGTCGAGCGCGGTGTCGGCCGGCGGCGTTTCGCCCTCGGCGGCCTCCGTGCCGGGCTCCTCCTCGGGCAGCGCCCAGAAGAAGCGGTCGGGCACGATGTTGCCCATGCCGGGGCGGAAACCCGCGTCCAGCGCCTGGTCGAGGAAGCTCAGCGCCTCGCCGACAGCCAGGTGCAGGTCCTGGCCGCTGGCCAGCAGCGCGGCCAGCGCGGCGGACAGCGTCTCGCCGGCGCCGACGAAGCTGGTCTCGAAGCGCTCGAACTTCTCGCCGGTGATCGCGCCCTGCGGCGAGGCCAGCACGTTGTCGACCCAGCCCTCGGTGCCCTTGCCGCCGGGCAGCATGATGCCGGTGACGAGCACGTACTTGGCGCCGAGATCGCCGGCCGCAACCGCGAGCTCGCGCGCCGACGGCGCCCGCTCGCCCTCCCAGTCCGGCAGCAGCACGTCGGTCAGCGTCTGCTGGTTGCCGACCAGCACCTCGGTGGCCGGCAGCACCAGCTCGCGCAGGGCGTCCAGGTAGGCCTGCTGGTCGTCCTCCTCGAGCCAGGACACGGCGCTCAGGTAGGTCACCAGCGGCACGTCGGGGTAGTCGCTCAGCACCTCGGCGACGGCGGCGACGCCCTCGGCGCTGCCGAGGAAGCCGACCTTCCAGGCCGAGATCGTCACGTCCTCGAGGATGCTGCGGGCCTGCTCGACCACCACGTCGGTGTCGATCTCGTGCGACTCGAAGATCTCGGCGGTGTCGCGCATCACGATGGACGTGACCACCGGCAGCGGATGGGCCCCCATGGCCGCGATCGTCGAGATGTCACCGGCCAGCCCGCCGGCGCCGCTCGGTTCGCTGGCGTTGAAGCTCATC
>DATMJX010000039.1:0-10974 GCA_035553715.1 Methylibium sp. | reverse complement strand
GTCGCTGGGCAGCGTGCAGGAGCTCGAGCGCCTGGGCGTGTGGGCGGCGATCGCGCCGCGCGCCGCGCCGATCCGCGCGGTGCACGTCTCGCAGCAGCAGCCGGCGCTGCTGGCCGCCGTCGCGCGGCTGGCGCAACCCGAGCTGCTGCTCAGCGCCCAGGAATGCGGCGTCGCGCAGCTCGGCGCGGTGGCCAGCTACGGCGCGATCGTCGCGCCGCTGCAGGCGGCCTGGCTGGCGGCGGTGGCTGCCGAGCCGCAGCGCCTCGCGGCGCGCTTCGGCACGCCGGTCGCGGCGCTCAAGCCGCTGGACGGCGGCGTCGAGCTCGACGCCGGCATCGCCGAGCGCCACGACCTGGCGGTGGTGGCCGAGGGCGGCGTGTTCGCCGGGCAGCCGCGCAAGGCCTTTCCCCAGGGCCTGAGCGCCGACTACCGCCAGACCGCCTGGGTCGGCCAGGTCCGGCTCGAGGGCGCGGCCGCGGCCGACACCGCCTACGAGCGCTTCACGCCGCATGGCCCGGCCGCGCTGCTGCCGCTGCCGCCCGGCGAGGACGGCGCGGCGCGCGCCGCGCTGGTGTGGTGCGTCGACAGCGCCGCCGACCCGGTGCGCGAGCTGAACGACACGCAGCGCCTCGCGGTGCTCAACAGCGTGTTCCCGCCGCGCGTCGGCCGGCTGAGCGCGATCACGCCGCTGAAGGACTTCGCGCTCGGGCTCAATGCCGAGCGCACGCTGGTCGAGGGCCGCCAGGACGGGGAAGGACCCGGCCGGGGCCGGATCGTGCGCATCGGCAACGCCGCCCAGACCCTGCACCCGGTGGCCGGCCAGGGCCTGAACCTCGGCCTGCGCGACGCGCACGCGCTGGTCGCGGCGCTGCAGCGCGCCGAGCCCGGCGGGCTCGACGCGGCGCTGCGCCGCGTCGAGTGGCAGCGCGCGCCGGACCGCTGGGCACTGATCGCGACGACCGACTTCCTCGCGCGCAGCTTCACCTGGCCACTGCCCGGGCTGGCGAGCGCGCGCGGCCTCGGGCTGGCGGTGCTGCAGGCGCTCGGCCCGGCGAAGCGGGCGCTGGCGCGGCAGATGATGTTCGGCTGGCGCTGAGGACCGGGCGCGGGGTGGCGCCCGCGCCGCGTCCCCGGTGGCCCTGGTCTTGCATGGTCTGGCGCGCCCCGCCGCGCCGAGACCGCCCGACACGATGCCCGCCCTCGCCCGCTACTTCGCCGAGCTGCCCAACGGCCGCATCGTGCTGTGGTGCTACCTGATCTGGTACCTGAACACGCTGGCGCACCACTTCGACCCGGCGCCGGCGATCTGGCTGAACTCGGCCGGCCTGAGCGTGCTGATCGGCTTCGCGCTGCTGCTCAGCGTCGGCGGCCTGCGCCGCGCCGCGGCCGAGCGCTGGCAGACCTTCCGGCTGTTCGCGATGCCCTTCTGCGTGTCGAGCTTCGCGGCGCTGATCAAGGGCCAGGGCTTCGTGCTGGTGCTGCCGCCCTCGGCGCCCGAGCTGGCGCGCGCGCTCGGGGCCTGCACGCTGTTCAGCGCGGGGGTGCTCGCCCTGCGGGCACGGCGGCGCCGCGCGACGGCGGCGGCGGACGGCGCACCGCCCGGCCCCCGCCCCTAGGCCCGCCGGGCCGCGCCGGCCCGCACGAGCTCACTGCGCCGTGTAGCCGCCGTCGACGGTGATGCTCTGCCCGGTCAGGTAGCGCGCCTTGTCGCTCGCGACGAACACGATGGTCTCGGCGATCTCCTCGGTGGTCGCCGCGCGGCGCGCCGGCAGCGAGGCCAGCAGGCCGGCCTTGGCGTCCTCGTTGCGGCCGGTGAAGCGGTCGAACATGTCGGTCGCGACCGGCCCCGGGGCGACCGCGTTGACCCGCACGCCGCCGGCCGCGCCCTCGAGCGCGGCACTCTTGGTCAGGCCCTCGACCGCGTGCTTGCTCGCGACGTAGACGGCCGCGCCGGCAAAGCCCACCTGGCCGGCGACCGAGGAGAGGTTGACGATCGAGCCGGCCCCCTGCGCGAGCATCACGCGCAGCTCGTGCTTCAGCGACAGCAGCACGCCGAGCACGTTGGTGTCGAAGGTGCTCGCGTAGTTCTCGGTGGTCTGCTCGGTCAGCGGCCCGAGCTCGCCTTCGGTGCCGGCGTTGTTGACCGCGATGTCGAGCCGGCCGAAGCGCTCGACGGTCTGCTCGACGAGGGCACGCACATCGGCCTCGCGGCGCACGTCGGCGCGCAGGTACTCGGCCTGGGCGCCCAGGCCGCGCAGCTCGGCGGCCAGTGCCTGGCCGGCCTCGTCGCGCCGGCCGCTGACGACCAGCCGGGCCCCGGCGCGCGCATAGGCGATCGCGGTGGCGCGGCCGATGCCGGTGAGGGCGCCGGTGATCAGGACGACGGGTGCGGCGCTGGGGGGGGACGAGGTCATCGAGGGTCTCCGTTGGGGAATGGCATGGTGAGGCGCGCACTTTGATCCATGCACGTCTTTCCCGGTAGAGCGCATATCGTCCTAATATTCAGTCGAATTTGGAATCAATGAGGGAGCCCCGTGGACCGACTGGCCGCCATGCAGACCTTCGTGCGCGTCGTCGAACGGGGCAGCTTCTCGGCCGTGGCGCGCGAGGCGAACGCGACGCAGAGCGCCGTCAGCAAGCAGGTCGCGGCGCTCGAGCGGGCGCTCGGCGCCCGGCTGCTGAGCCGCACCACCCGCTCGCTCGCGCTCACCGAGGAAGGCGAGCGCTACTTCGAGGAGGCCCGCCGCCTGGTCGCCGAGGTCGCCGAGGCGGAGAACGCGCTGCGCCGCGGCGCGCGCCAGCTCGGCGGCTGGCTGCGCGTCGCGGCCTCGGTGGGGGTCGGGCGTCGCGTGCTGATGCCGCTGGTGCAGCGCTTCCTCGCCGCGCACCCGGAGGTCCGGATCGACCTGCGCCTCAACGACGGCCTGGTCGATCTGGTCGAGCAGGGCATTGACGTGGCGCTGCGCGTCGGCGAACTGCGCGACAGCAGCCTGGTCGCGCGCCGCGTCGGCTTCGCCAAACGCGTGCTGGTCGCGCACCGCCACTACCTGCGCACGCTGCCGCCGGGCGTGGGCGCGCCGCGCCGGCCCGAGGACCTGACCCAGCACGACTGCATCGTCTACACCGAGCTCAGCACCCGCAACAGCTGGAGCTTCACCGCCGGCCCCGGTGCCGCGGTGCCGCCGGGCACGAGCCGCAGCGTCGCGGTGCAGGGGCGGCTGAAGACCAACAGCAGCGAGGTCGTGCGCGCGGCGGTGCTCGCCAGCATGGGGATCGGCTACGGGCCCACCTGGCTGTTCGAGCCCGAGCTCGCGAACGGCGAGCTGCAGTGCCTGCTGCCCGACTGGACCGCGCAGCCGATCCCGATGCACCTGGTGAGCCCGCGCGAGCGGCGCGACTCGGCCAAGGTGCGCGCCTTCGGCGACCACATCGCCGCGGCGCTGCGCGCGCTGTGAGCGCCGCCGCACGCAGGCTCGGCCGGCCTCAGGCCTCGGCGGTCACGGCCTCCATGGGAGCGACGAGGTCCAGCGCCTCGGCCGGCATCGGCCGCGCGTACAGATAGCCCTGCTGCAGCACGCAGCCGGCGGCGCGCAGCCAGTCGCGCTGCGCCGGCGTCTCGACGCCCTCGGCCACGACGGTGACGCCCAGCGCCCGCCCCATCGCGATGATGGCCTGCACCAGCGCACGGTCGTCGACATCGCCGGGCAGGCCCTGCACGAAGCTGCGGTCGATCTTGAGCTTGTCGGGGCGCAGCCGCTTCAGGTAGGACAGCGAGGAGTAGCCGGTGCCGAAGTCGTCCAGCGCCAGCAGCGCGCCGGCGCCGCGCAGCGCGGCCAGCGTGGCCAGCGTCTCCTCGCCCTCGGCCAGCAGCGTGGTCTCGGTCAGCTCGAGCTCGAGCTCGCCGGGGCCGATGGCATGGCGGCGCAGCACGTGGCGCAGCGTCTCCGGCAGCCGTGGGTCGCGCAGCTGCAGCGCCGACAGGTTCACCGCGAGGCGCACCGGCGGCGCACCGTCCGCGCGCCAGGCGGCGAGCTGGGCGCAGGCGGCCTCGAGCGTCCAGCGCCCGAGCGCGTGGATCAGCCCGGTGCGCTCGGCCGCCTCGATGAAGGCGCCGGGCGCGAGCAGGCCGCGCTGCGGGTGGCGCCAGCGCAGCAGCGCCTCGCAGCCGGCGACGCGCCCGGCCGTCAGGTCGACCACCGGCTGCAGGTAGAGCACGAACTGGCGCTGCTCGATCGCCTCGCTGAGCTCGCGCTCGAGCTCGAGGCGGGCGCGGAAATCGGTGTCGAGCTCGGGCTGGAAGAAGCTGTAGCGGCCGCGCCCGAGGTCCTTGCTGCGGTACATCGCCAAGTCGGCGGTGCGCGCCAGCGTGTCGAAGTCGCTGCCATCGCGCGGGTACAGCGCGATGCCGACGCTCGCGCCGATGCGCACCTCGCTCTTGAGCCCGCTGACGGCGAGCGGCCGCGCGAGCCGCTCGAGCAGCCGGTCGGCGGTCGCCGCGACCTGCTCCCAGCCCTCGACGCGCGGCAGCAGCACCAGGAACTCGTCGCCGCCCATGCGGCAGACCACGTCGGACTGGCGCAGCACCGCGCCGAGCTGGCGCGCGACCGCGACCAGCAGCTCGTCGCCGGTGGCGTGGCCGTGCGTGTCGTTGATCGACTTGAAGTGGTCGAGATCGATGAACAGCAGCGCCAGCGTGCTGTGCTCGCGGCGCGCGGCCGCCGCCTCGTGCTCGAACAGCTCGCGCAGCAGCCGCCGGTTTGGCAGGCCGGTGAGCTGGTCGTGCATCGCGAGCCGGTGCAGCTCGGCATTCTTGGCCTCGAGCTCGTCGACGAAGCGGCGGTTCTGCGCGTGCACCGCGCCGAGGTGGCGCCCGAGCTGGCCGAGTTCGTCGTCACGCGGCCAGTCGAAGCCCGTCGCCGCCCCGTCCGCGGCCATCGCCCCGGCCTGCTGCTTGAGCCGGTCGATCGGCCGCAGCAGCCGCGCCGACAGCACCCCGGTCAGCACGACGACGCCGAACAGCACCTGCGCGGCCACCAGCCACAGCATCGTGCGGTGGCGCTCGGCCAGCGTCTGGTCGAGCTCGCCGGCGTCGAAGCCGACGCGCAGCCGCGCGATCACCTGGCCCTCGTGCAGCACCGGGGTCTCGCGCAGCACCAGCGGCGTGCCGCTCCCGCAGCGCGCGTCGCGCGTCTCGACCGGCGCCGCGCCGGGCTGCAGGTCGAGCACCGCGATCGTGCACACCGCCGGCTCGGCGAGGAGGCGCTGCAGCGCCTCGCGCAGCGCCGGCTCGCTGAGCGTCCAGACCGGCTCGATCACCGCCGCCGTCGCGAGCGCGACCACCGCGGCACGTTTGCGCTCCACCGCCGGCTCCTGCGCCGCGCGCGCGAGCCGCTGGTCGATCAGCAGGAACAGCAGCGCCGGCAGCACCACGCCGACGACGATGGCCAGCAGCACCGCTGCGCGGATCGACACCCGTGGCAGGCGCATCGCTCAGGGCACCCCGGCCGCGGCGCAGGCCTTCGAGCCTGCGGCCACGCCGAGCGGATGGGGGAGACGGTCCTGGTCGTGCAAGGTCGGTGTCGGTGCAGCGGTCGCCGGCGTGGCGGCGGTCACGATCGATGCCCGCCTGGACCGCAGGCCGACGATTGTGCCCGCGCTAAGCTCCTCCCCGCATGGACGTCCTGCTGTGGGGCCGCTTCGGGGCCGGCGAACGAGAAACCTGGCACGCCGCACTGGCCCGGGCCTGGCCGGCGGGCCGCTGGCTCGACCTGGCCGAGGCGCGCTCGCACCCCGCGGCGGTGCGCGCCGCGGTGGTCGCGAACCCGCCGCCCGGCAGCCTGCAGGGCTTCGGGCAGCTGGGCCTGATCCAGTCGCTGTGGGCCGGCGTGGACCGGCTGCTGGCCGACGCGACGCTGCCGCCGCACGTGCCGCTCGCGCGCATGGTCGACCCGGCGATGAACGCCGCCATGGCCGAGACCGCGCTGTGGGCGGTGCTCGGCCTGCACCGCGGCTACTTCCGCTACGAGCGGCTGCAGCGCGAGCAGCGCTGGTCGCCGCACCCGCAGCGCCGTGCCGACGAGCTGGTGGTCGCGGTGCTCGGCACCGGCCAGATGGGCCGTGCGGTGCTGCAGCAGCTACAGCCGCTCGGCTACCGGCTGCGCGGCTGGAGCGCCCACGCCGCGACGGGGCTGCCCGCGGGCGTGCTCGCCTCGCACGGCGAGGCGGCGCTCGATGCGCTGCTGGCCGAGGCCGACATCATCATCAACCTGCTGCCGCTGACGCCGCGCACCGAGGGCCTGTTCGATGCCGCGCGGCTCGCCCGGCTGCGCCCGCAGGCCGCGCTGGTGAACCTGGCGCGCGGCGCGCATGTGGTCGAGGCCGACCTGCTGGCCGCGCTCGACACCGGGCGCCTGCACCATGCGGTGCTCGACGTCTTCCGCACCGAGCCGCTGCCGCCCGGGCATCCGTTCTGGGCCCATCCGCGCGTGACGGTCCTGCCGCACGCCGCGGCCCAGACCGATCCGCGCAGCGCCGCGCAGGTGGTGGCGGCCAACCTCGAGGCGCTCGCCAGCGGCGCGCCGCTGGCACACCTGGTCGACCGCGCGCGCGGCTACTGAGACCGGCTCAGGCCTGCAGCACGAGCCGGCGCGTCCCCCCGGCCGGGGTCGCCGCGGCCAGCGGCTCGGCCAGCAGCAGCGCGAGGCGCCGCAGCGCGCCCCAGGGATCGGCCGGCCACAGCGGATGGGCCAGGCCCTTGACCAGGCCGTCGCAGTCGTGCGCGGCCTCGACCAGCTGCTCGAGCCGCTCGGCGCTCAGCCGCGGCAGCGCGCGCTCGTAGAGCTTCTCCTTCAGGCCCCAGACGCGGTTCTCGCGCAGCGCCATCGCCAGCGGCTTGCCGCCGTCGACCGCGTCGCGGCAGCGCTTGAGCGCGCGGATGTCCTCGGCCAGCGTCCAGTGCACCAGCACCGCCGCCTCGCCCTCGGCGCGCAGGCCCTCGAGCATGCGCAGCACCCGCGCGATCTGGCCCGACAGCACCGCCTCGCCGAGCTTGAAGACGTCGTAGCGCGCCACGTTCAGCACCGCGCCCTCGACCTGCTCGAAGCTCAGCTCGCCGGGCGGGTAGAGCAGCGCGAGCTTGCTGAGCTCCTGGCGCGCGGCGAGCAGGTTGCCCTCGACGCGGTCGGCAAAGAAGGCGAGCGTGCGCTGGCCCTCCTCGCCGGCGGCGACGCGCTGGTCCTGGGCGGCGAGGCGCTGGGCCAGCCACTGCGGCAGCGCGCGGCGCTCGACCGGATCGAGCCGCACGCAGATGCCGGCCGACTCGAGCGCGGCAAACCAGGCGCTGCTGCTCTGCTGGCGGTCCAGCCGCGGCAGCGTGACGATCGTGACCACGCCCTCGGGCAGGGCCTCGCAGTAGCGCTGCAGCGCCGCCGAGCCGTCCTTGCCGGGCTTGCCCGAGGGGATGCGGATCTCGACGATCTTGGCCGCCGCGAACAGGCTCAGCGCCGCGGCCGCGCCGAGCAGCGAGCTCCAGTCGAAATGCGCGCCGGCAACGGTGTGGACCTCGCGCTCGGTGTGGCCCGCGGCGCGGGCGGCGGCGCGGATCGCGTCGCCCGCCTCCAGCGCCAGCAGCGGCTCGTCGCCGTGCAGCACGTACAGCGGCTTCAGACCGCGCTGCAGGTGGCCGGCGAGTTGCTCGAACTTCAGCTGCATGTCACTGCCGCCCAACGTGGCGCGCAGGACACCACGCGCCTTGTGCGCCCCCCAGCGGCCGCCGCGGATCCGGCTGTGCCGGTCCGCCAGCGGCGCCCCCTGGACGGGGAGCGGCGCAGCCGCAACGGGGGTGGCTCATGTCAGAGCGGCGGCACGGCAGCGAGCTGGCGCATCACCTGCTCGACGATGTCGGTCTGCATGCTGCGGTTGAGCATCGCCTCTTCCTGCTCCTTGGCCAGCGCGTTGGTCTCGTTGTAGCTCATGTCGCGCATCAGCATCAGTTCGGTCGGCGGGATCAGGATGCGACCGGCCGGCGTGCGCAGCCGGAAGCGCAGCCGCGTGCGCAGCGTGAACTCGCGCACCTGGCCGGCCGAGGTCTGGGCCGCAACCGACTTGTCGCGCGCATCCTCGAGCGCCTCGAGGATGACCTGGGGCTGCGCCTCGACGACGCGGGTGCTGCCGCTGGCCTCGATGTGACGGCGCAGATCCTCGGTGAAGGGCGAGCGCTGCGGGAAGCCGACCAGCTGGATCGTGGCGAAATGCAGCTTCGGCGGGCGGCGCAGCTGGAAGCCGCAGCCCGCCAGCGCCGCGGCGACGGGGACGAGGAGCGCGAGCCGGCGGCGCATCACACCACCACGTTGACGAGCCGGCCCGGCACGACAACCACCTTCTTGGGTTTGCGGCCCTCGGCGAACTTCTCGACCTCGGGACTGGCCAGCGCGGCCGCCTCGATCGCGGCCTTGTCGGCCGCGGCCGGCACGCTGATCGCGCCGCGCAGCTTGCCGTTGACCTGCAGCACGAGCTCGATCTGGTCCTGCACCAGCGCCGCCTCGTCGACCGCAGGCCAGGGGGCATCGAGCAGATCGCCGAGCGCGTCGGCATAGCCGAGCTGCTGCCACAGCGCGTGCGTGAGGTGCGGGCAGGCCGGGTAGAGCGCGCGCAACAGCACCGAATAGCCCTCGCGCAATACCGCCTGCGCATCGGCGTCGGCGCCGGGCTCGAAGCCCTCGAGCGCATTGAGCAGCTTCATCGCACCGGACACCACGGTGTTGTACTGCATGCGCTCGTAGTCGTAGCTGACCTGCTTGAGCACCAGGTGCACCTCGCGGCGCAGCGCCTGCGCACCGGCGGGCAGCCGCGCGGGCACGGCGCCGGCCGCGCCGATGGCCGCGGCCTGCTTCTGGCCGTAGGCCCAGACGCGCTTGAGGAAGCGGTGCGCGCCCTCGACGCCGGCGTCGTTCCACTCCAGCGTCTGCTCGGGCGGCGAGGCGAACATCACGAACAGCCGCGCGGTGTCGGCGCCGTACTTGTCGATCAGCGCCTGCGGGTCCACGCCGTTGTTCTTGGACTTGGACATCGTGCCCACGCCCTCGTAGTCGATGGCGCTGCCGTCGCTCTTGAGCTTCGCGCCGATCACCTTGCCGGTGGCGTCGTGCACGTCCTCGACCTCGTGCGGCCAGAAGTACTCGATGCCGCCCTTCGCGCCGCGGCGCGAGTAGATGTGGTTGAGCACCATGCCCTGGGTCAGCAGGCGCTTGAAGGGCTCGTCGACCGCGACCAGCTTCAGGTCGCGCATCACCTTGGTCCAGAAGCGCGCATACAGCAGGTGCAGGATCGCGTGCTCGATGCCGCCGATGTACTGGTCCATCGGCATCCAGTACTTCGCGCCGTCGGCGACCATGGCCTGCGCGTTCGCCGGGTCGCAGTAGCGCATGAAGTACCACGACGAGTCGACGAAGGTGTCCATCGTGTCGGTCTCGCGCCGCGCGGGCTGGCCGCAGCGCGGGCAGTCGACCTTCAGGAAGGCCTCGCACTTGTTCAACGGATTGCCGCTGCCGTCGGGGATCAGGTCCTCGGGCAGCACGACCGGCAGGTCCTGCTCGGGGACCGGCACCGGGCCGCAGGCCGCGCAGTGGATGATCGGGATCGGCGTGCCCCAGTAGCGCTGCCGGCTGATGCCCCAGTCG
The DNA here is from genome assembly GCA_035553715.1 of Methylibium sp. Taxonomy (GTDB): domain Bacteria; phylum Pseudomonadota; class Gammaproteobacteria; order Burkholderiales; family Burkholderiaceae_C; genus Methylibium. The sequence continues at coordinate 1,297 of DATMJX010000039.1, read as the reverse complement.
CGCAGCCGCCAGGTGGTCTTCTTCTCGCCCAGGCCCTTGTCGGCCAACGCCTTGGCAATGGCATCGACCGCGTCGCCGTGGTGCAGGCCGCTGAAGTAGTCGGAGTTGATCGTCACGCCGCGCTGCTTGTCGGCATACCAGTCCTGCCAGCGCTCGTAGTCGTAGTGCTGGCCGTCGACGTGCACGACCTGGGTGATCGACAGGCCGTACTTGCGCGCGAACGCGAAGTCGCGCTCGTCGTGGGCCGGCACGCCCATCACGGCGCCGTCGCCGTAGCCCATCAGCACGTAGTTGCCGACCCAGACCTCGACCTCCGCGCCGGTGATCGGGTGGCGGACCTGCAGGCCGGTCGCGATGCCCTCCTTGTCCTTCGTCGCCAGCTCGGCCTCGGTCGTGCCGCCCTGCAGGCATTTCTGCACGAAGGCGGCGACCGCCTCGCTGCGGCGCGCCGCCAGCGCGGCCAGCGGATGCTCGGGCGCGACCGCGCAGAAGCTCACGCCCATCAGCGTGTCGGCGCGGGTCGTGAACACGTACAGGCGGCCCCCGCCGACCAGCGTGCCGTCGTCGTCACGGATGTCGTGCGGGAAGGCGAAGCGCACGCCCTCGCTCTTGCCGATCCAGTTCTCCTGCATCAGGCGCACGCGCTCGGGCCAGCCGGCCAGGAAGTTCGGGCTGTCCGGATTGGCGACGCAGTCGAGCAGTTCGTCGGCGTACTTCGTGATGTTCAGGTAGTAGCCGGGGATCTCGCGCTTCTCGACCGGCGCGCCGCTGCGCCAGCCGCGGCCGTCGATCACCTGCTCGTTGGCGAGCACGGTCTGGTCGACCGGGTCCCAGTTCACCACCTGCGTGCGGCGCTCGGCGATGCCGGCCTCCAGCATCTTCAGGAACAGCCACTGGTTCCACTTGTAGTAGCTCGGCGAGCAGGTGGCGAGCTCGCGCGACCAGTCGATCGCCAGGCCCATCGCCTGCATCTGGCCCTTCATGTGGGCGATGTTCGAGTAGGTCCAGGCGGCCGGCGGCACGCCGTTCTTCATCGCCGCGTTCTCGGCCGGCAGGCCGAAGGCGTCCCAGCCCATCGGCATCAGCACGTTCATGCCCTTCATGCGCAGCTGGCGCGCGAGCATGTCGTTGATCGTGTAGTTGCGCACATGGCCCATGTGCAGCTTGCCCGAGGGGTAGGGCAGCATCGAGCAGGCGTAGAACTTGGGGCGGGCCGCGTCCTCGCGCACGCGGTAGGCGTCGCGGGCGCTCCAATGGGCCTGGGCAGTGGTCTCGATCGCGCGGGGATCGTAGGGGG
>DATMJX010000038.1:0-3376 GCA_035553715.1 Methylibium sp. | reverse complement strand
CTGCAGCTCGCGGTCGCCCGCCCGCACGTCGCTGACGCCGATCGGCTGCGTGAGCTCGTCGGCGACCGAGATGGCATCCGGCGCCGGGCGGGCGACCGCGAGCTGCAGTGCGCCGCGCAGCACGTCGTTGAAGAACTCCGTCGTGTCGGCCGCGGTCATGGCGAGGTCGATCGCCTGGATCGGCGCGTTGCCCTGCGCATCGGGCCTGGGTTCGGCCTGCAGCCGCACGACCAGTTGCATGCCATCTGCCGTGACGCCGATACCGTCGAACTTGGTGACGCTGAACCGCATGGGTACTTCCTTCCGGGCGGGTGAGTTCGGGGCCGCCAGCGTAGCGCATGCGATGCGAGCGCCGCGCCGGCTGCCGCGGAGGGGGGTCAGCGTCGTCGGACTTTGCCGCGACCGGGGGCGAGAGGCTGCGCGCGCAGCGTCAGCGCAGGAGCGCCAAACGCGTCAGCGCAGGAGCGCCAAACGCGCCGGGCTCACTCAGCGCGCCGCGCGACGGGCCTGCACCTCGGCAGGCCGCAGGTCGCCAGCGGCCTTGTCGAGCACGCCGTTGACGTACTTGTGGCCGTCGGTGCCGCCGAAGCTCTTGGCGAGCTCGACCGCTTCGTTGATCGCGACGCGGTAGGGGATGTCGAGACAGTGGGTCAGCTCGTAGGCGCCGATCATCAGCACGCCGTGCTCGATCGGCGACAGCTCGGTGGTCTTGCGGTCCACGTGGCGGCTGAGCACCGCGTCGAGCGTCGCCGCCTCGGCGATGCAGCCGTGCAGCAGGGCGTCGAAATGCGCCGTGTCGCACTGGCGAAAGCCCTCCTGCTCGCGCATGTGGGCCTCGATCGCCTTGCCCTCGGACTTGCCGACCAGCCACTCGTACAGGCCCTGCAGCGCGAACTCGCGCGAACGACGGCGTGCCGACTTGGGGGCGGGCTTGCGCGCGGTGCGCGGCGCGGCCGCCGGAACGGGGGCCGTGCTCACGACAGGTCTTCCAGCAAGTTGGCCATCTCGACCGCGACGCGTGCCGCCCCGCGGCCCTTCTCGTCGGCGCGGGCCCAGGCCTGTGCCTCGTTCTCGACGGTGAGGATGGCGTTGGCGATCGGGATCTCGTGATCGAGACCGACGCGGGTCACTCCGGCGCCGCTCTCGTTGGCGACCAGCTCGAAGTGGTAGGTCTCGCCGCGGACGATGCAGCCCAGCGCGATCAGCGCGTCGAACTTCTCCTGCAGCGCCAGCGCCTGCAGCGCCAGCGGCACCTCGAGCGCGCCGGGCACCGAGATGTGCTCGATGTGCTTGCCCGCGACGCCCAGCAGCATCAGCTCGTCGAGGCAGCTCTGGGCCAGCCGGTCGGTGATCGCGGCGTTGAAGCGGGCCTGCACGATGCCGATGCGCAGCTCGGCGCCCTCGAGCTCGGCCACGGTGTGGCCGAAGGCCGTGGTGTTCTGGTCAGCGCCTTGCATCGGGTAGGGAAGAGGATGGAGGAAAGTTCATTCGGCGGCGACGAAGCGCGTCACCTCGAGGCCGTAGCCGGTCATGCTGGGCATGCGCCGCGGGCTGCCCAGCAGCTGCATCTTCTCGACGCCGAGCTCGCGCAGGATCTGCGCGCCGATGCCGTAGGTGCGCAGATCCATCTGGCCGGTCGGGGCCGGGCGCACCTCGCCCTGGGCGGTCAGCTGGCCCAGCAGGTGGTCGGCGGATTCACCGCAGTTGAGCAGCACCGCGACGCCGCGCTCGGCGGCACGCAGCGCGGCCAGCGCCTGGGGCAGCGGCCACGAATGGCCGCAGCGCCCGGCGTCAAGCAGGTCCAGCATCGACAGCGGCTCGTGCACCCGCACCAGCACCTCGTCGCCATGGCTCCACTGGCCGGTTGCCAGCGCGAGGTGCAGGCCACCGGTGCGATCGCGGAAGGCGGTGCATTCGAACGGGCCCTGGGGCGTGACCAGCGTGCGCTGCGCGACGCGGGTGATCAGCGATTCGTTGCGGCTGCGGTACTCGATCAGCGCCGCGATGGTGCCGATCTTCAGGCCGTGCTCGCGCGCGAACACCTCGAGGTCCGGCAGCCGCGCCATCGTGCCGTCGTCCTTCATGATCTCGCAGATCACCGCGGAGGGCGTCAGCCCGGCCATCAGCGCCAGGTCGCAGCCGGCCTCGGTGTGGCCGGCGCGCATCAGCACGCCGCCGTCCTGGGCCTGCAGCGGGAAGATGTGGCCGGGCTGGACCAGGTCGCTGGCCTTGGCGTCGCGTGCGACGGCAGCCTGCACGGTGCGCGCGCGGTCGGCGGCCGAGATGCCGGTGGTCACGCCGGTGGCCGCCTCGATCGAGACGGTGAAGGCCGTGCCGTGCTGCGTGCCATTACGGCTGGTCATCGGCGGCAGGCGCAGCCGCTCGCAGCGCTCGCGCGTCAGCGTCAGGCAGATCAGGCCGCGGCCAAAGCGGGCCATGAAATTGATCGCCTCGGGCGTGACGTGGTCGGCCGCGAGAACGAGGTCACCCTCGTTTTCGCGGTCTTCCTCGTCGACGAGGATCACCATGCGGCCGGCGGCAAGCTCGGCGATCAGCTCGGGAACAGGGGAAATCGGCATGGTCCGAATTGTAGGTGCCGGCTCCCTCGGAGCCGGCCGCAGGGGCTCAGCGCGCGGGGCTCAGCATGCGCTCGACATAGCGCGCGATCAGGTCGATCTCGAGATTGACGCGCGCACCGGCCGCCAGCGTGCCGAGCGTCGTGTGCGTCAGCGTGTGCGGGATCAGGTTGATGCTGAATTCGCTCGCGTCGGTGCGATCGACGACCCGGTTGACCGTGAGGCTGACACCGTTGACGGTGATCGAGCCCTTGTAGGCCAGGAAGCGGCCGAGCGCCGCCGGCGCCGCGATGAGCAACTCCCAGGATTCGCCGACCGGCGCAAAGCGAACCACCTCGCCGATGCCGTCGACATGCCCCGAGACGATGTGCCCGCCGAGCCGCTCGTTCGCGCGCAGCGCCTTTTCCAGGTTGACCGGGCCCGGGGCGTCCAGTCCGGCGGTGCGTGCCAGGCTCTCGGCCGAGACGTCGACGGCGAACCAGCCGGCCGCGGCATCGAAGGCCGTGGCGGTCATGCAGGCACCGTTGATCGCGATGCTGTCGCCGAGCCCGACATCGTCGAGGTAGCCGGCCGGCGCCGCGACCCTCAGGCGGCGGCCGTGCGCGGCATCGGCGCCGAGGGGCTGGGTGTCGGTGATGCGGCCGAGGCCGGTGACGATGCCGGTGAACATGGGCCGATTGTCTCAGCCCGCCGGCCGGAGCGGCTCAGAAGTCGCCGCGGCCGTGCGGGCGTGCCAGGAGGCGCAGGTCAGTGCCGATGCGCTCGATCGCGCCGAACTCTAGTGCCACGCCCTCGGAGAG
>DATMJX010000037.1:0-9285 GCA_035553715.1 Methylibium sp. | reverse complement strand
CGTGCACGTCGTTCTCGATGGCCTGGCGCGCGCATTCCTCGGGCGTCTGGAACAGCGGGCCCATGTCGACGTCGAAGCCGAGGTCGGCGAAGGCCGTGGCCACGACCTTCGCGCCGCGGTCGTGCCCGTCCTGGCCGAGCTTGGAGATCATCACGCGCGGACGGCGGCCCTGCGCCTCGGCGAACTGGGCGATCTCCGTCTTCAGCTTGTCCCAACCTTCCGCCGAGTCGTAGGCTGCTGCGTACACACCGGTCACCTTCTGGATGTCGGCGCGGTGGCGCCCGAAGACCTTCTCCAGCGCATCCGACACCTCGCCCACCGTGGCGCGCAGCCGGATCGCCTGGATGCTCAGGTCGAGGAGGTTACCCTGCCCCGACGCCGCGCACTCGGTCAGCGCCGCGAGCGCGGCCTCGACCTTCGCGCTGTCGCGCGTCGCACGGATGCGCTGCAGGCGCTCGATCTGCTTGTCACGCACCGCGTGGTTGTCGATGTCGAGGAAGTCGATCGGGTCTTCCTTTTTCAGCTTGTACTTGTTGACCCCGACGATCACGTCCTTGCCCGAGTCGATGCGCGCCTGCTTCTCGGCGGCGCTGGCCTCGATCTTGAGCTTGGCCCAGCCGGAGTCGACCGCCTTGGTCATGCCGCCCATGGCCTCGACTTCCTGGATCAGCGCCCAGGCCTTGTCGGCCATGTCCTGGGTCAGCTTCTCCATCATGTAGCTGCCGGCCCAGGGGTCGATCACGTTGGTGATATGGGTCTCTTCCTGGAGGATCAGCTGGGTGTTGCGCGCGATGCGGGCCGAGAACTCGGTGGGCAGCGCGATCGCCTCGTCGAAGCTGTTGGTGTGCAGGCTCTGCGTGCCGCCGAACACCGCCGCCATCGCCTCGACCGTGGTACGCACGACGTTGTTGTACGGGTCCTGCTCGGTCAGGCTCCAGCCCGAGGTCTGGCAATGGGTGCGCAGCATCTGGCTCTTCGGGCTCTTGGCGCCGAAGTCCTTCATGATGCGGCTCCACAGCAGCCGCGCGGCGCGCATCTTCGCGATCTCGAGATAGAAGTTCATCCCGATCGCCCAGAAGAAGGAGAGGCGCCCGGCGAACTCGTCGACGTCCAGCCCCTTGGCGATAGCGGTGCGCACGTACTCCATGCCGTCGGCCAGCGTGAAGCCGAGCTCGAGCGCCTGGTTCGCACCGGCCTCCTGCATGTGGTAGCCGGAGATCGAGATCGAGTTGAAGCGCGGCATCTTCTTGGCCGTGTACTCGATGATGTCGCCGACGATGCGCATCGAGGGTTCGGGCGGGAAGATGTAGGTGTTGCGGACCATGAACTCCTTGAGGATGTCGTTCTGGATGGTCCCGCTCAATTGATCCTGCGCGACGCCCTGCTCCTCGGCCGCGACCACATAGCCGGCCAGCACCGGCAGCACCGCGCCGTTCATCGTCATGGACACGCTGACCTTGTCCAGCGGGATGCCGTCGAACAGGATCTTCATGTCCTCGACCGAGTCGATCGCGACGCCGGCCTTGCCGACGTCGCCGGTCACGCGGGGGTGGTCGCTGTCGTAGCCGCGGTGGGTCGCCAGGTCGAAGGCCACGCTGACGCCCTGCGCGCCGGCGGCCAGGCCCTTGCGGTAGAAGTCGTTCGAGGCCTCGGCGGTCGAGAAACCGGCGTACTGGCGGATCGTCCACGGGCGCGCTGCGTACATGGTCGGCTGCGGGCCGCGCAGGAAGGGCTCGAAGCCCGGCAGCGTGTCGGCGTTCGGCAGGCCCTCGAGGTCGGCCGCGGTGTACAGCGGCTTGACGACCAGGCCCTCGGGGGTGTGCCAGTTCAGCGCGTCGAGGTCACCGCCGGGGGCCTGCTTGGCAGCGGCTTTGCGCCAGGCGGCAAGGGCTTCGGGGCTAAGCGTCGGACGGTCGGACATGGGCATTTCTCGCAGGGGGTCGGCTGGACGCCGGCGGCGCGAGCAATCATAATTCAAAAATGAATTACGACATCCCCCCTTCGACAGGAAGCGCTGCCGAGCCGGCCCCCGCCGGCCCGGGCCTGCCGGAGCGGGCGCTGTACGAGCAGGTCGCCGAGGCGCTGCGCGCGCGCATCCTCAGCCACCGCCTCGCGCCGGGCAGCTGGATCGACGAGAAGGCGCTGGCGGCCGAGTTCGGCATCAGCCGCACGCCGCTGCGCGAGGCGCTGAAGGTGCTGGCCGCCGAGGGCCTGGTGACGATGAAGCTGCGCCGCGGCGCCTACGTCACCGAGGTGTCGGCGCGCGACCAGGCCGAGGTCTTCCACCTGCTCGCGCTGCTCGAGGCCGACGCGGCCGGCGTCGTCGCGGCCCGGCTGGGCGCGGCGCAGCTCCAGGAGCTGGAAGCGATCCACGCCGACCTCGAGGCCGCGGTCGACGACCGCGACGCCTTCTTTGCCGCCAACGAGCGCTTCCACACGCGGCTGCTCGAACTGGCCGACAGCCGCTGGCGCATCCAGATGGTCGCCGACCTGCGCAAGGTGATGAAGCTGGCGCGCCACCACTCGCTGTTCAAGGAAGGCCGCATCGAGGCCTCGCTCGACGAGCACCGCGACATCATGGCCGCGCTGCGCGCCGGCGACGCGGTCGCCGCGCAGCAGCGCATGCGCGAGCACATCGCCCAGGGCCGCGAGGCAGCGATGCGCTGAGCGGCGCCCGCGGGTCTTTGTGCAGCGCAGCGACACGCGCGCCCGCACTCCACACGAGAATCCGGCAGCCGCCAGGCGCCCGCCCCCGCAACCCTCACCCCGCCGCCACCATGCCCGCACTGCTCCCGAACGTCGACCCCGACGGCCTGCTCGAGTACTCGGTCGTCTACACCGATCGCGCGCTCAACCACATGTCCGCCCGCTTCCAGGGCGTGATGCGCGACATCGCGGGCGTGCTCAAGGAGGTCTACCGCGCGAAGTCCGCCGTCATCGTGCCGGGCAGCGGCACCTTCGGCATGGAGGCCGTCGCGCGCCAGTTCGCCACGGCCAAGAAGACGCTGGTGATCCGCAACGGCTGGTTCAGCTACCGCTGGACGCAGATCCTCGAGATGGGCGCGATCCCGGCGTCATCGACGGTGCTGAAGGCCCGCCGCATCGCCGAGGGCAAGCAGGCGCCGTTCGCGCCGGCGCCGATCGAGGAGGTGGTCGCGACGATCCGCGCCGAGCGTCCCGACGTCGTGTTCGCGCCCCATGTCGAGACCTCGGCCGGCATGATGCTGCCCGACGACTACCTGAAGCGCGTCGCCGCCGCGGTGCACGAGGTCGGCGGGCTGTTCGTGCTCGACTGCATCGCCTCCGGCACGGTCTGGGTCGACATGGCCGCCACCGGCGTCGACGTGCTGGTCAGCGCGCCGCAGAAGGGCTGGAGCGGCCCGCCCTGCGCGGCCTTCGTGATGCTGTCCGAGCGCGCCCGCGCCGCGATCGACGCCACCACCAGCAGCAGCTTCGCCTGCGACCTGAAGAAGTGGCTGCAGATCATGGAGGCCTATGAGGGCGGCGCCCATGCCTACCACGCGACCATGCCGACCGACACGCTCGCGCGCGTGCGCGACGTGATGCTCGAGACGCGCGCCTACGGCTTCGACAAGGTCTGCGCCGAGCAGCGCGAGCTTGGCGCCGCGGTGCGCGCGATGATGGAGCGCAAAGGGTTCCGCAGCGTCGCGGCTCCCGGCTTCCAGGCCCCCGGGGTGGTGGTCAGCTACACCGAGGACCCGGGCTTCCAGAACGGCAAGAAGTTCGCCGCCGAAGGCCTGCAGATCGCCGCCGGCGTGCCGCTGCAATGCGACGAGGGCGCGGACTTCCAGACCTTCCGCATCGGCCTGTTCGGGCTCGACAAGCTGCACGACGTGGCCGGCGCCGTGACGCGGCTGGAGGCGGCGCTCGACCGGCTGGTCTGAGTCCCCCCCTGACCGCGGTGCCGGCGCCCCTGGCGCCCGCACCGCGGGGTCCGGCAGCGCGAAGTCTCAGCGCCCCAGGTTCTTCAGTCGGGCGGCCTCGACGATCTCGATCCAGTAGCCGTCCGGGTCCTTGATGAAGGCGACGTCACGCATCTTGCCCTGCTCGGGGCGCTTGACGTAGGTGACGCCGTTCTCGTCGAACCAGCGCACCGCGGCGTCGAGGTCCGGCACCGAGAAGCAGATATGGCCGAAGCCCTGCGGCTGGGCGTTGCCGTCGTGGTACTTGAAGTCGGCCTGGGCCTCGGTGCCCCAGTTGTGCGTGAGCTCGAGGATGCCGCGCTGCGCGAAGGTCCAGGCGGTGCGCTCGCCGATGTCCTCCGGCGGCGGCGCGTCGCCGGCCTGCGGCTGGTGCAGGAAGTACAGCGAGAACTTCATCTCGGGGAAGTCGAGCTTGCGCAGCACGCGCATGCCGAACACCCGCGTGTAGAAGTCCAGCGCGACCGCCGGGTCCTTGATCCGCAGCATGCTGTGGTTGAAGGTGAAGCCCTGGGAGGCCGCGCTCGGCTGCGCGGCGACGCCGGGATAGTTTTCGGTGGTGAAGCTCATGGACGGGGATCTCCGTGACAGGGGAAGGATGGAACGCGGTGCGCATCCTAGTCGCTGTGCGCGAGAACCGCTGGCGCGGCCCGGTCCCCGGAGCCGGCAAGATACCGGCCGTGCGACGCACCGCCGTCGCGACCACCAGGAGACCTCGATGCCGATCACCAAGGGCTACCAGCAGCTGATGGCCGAGGCCCGCGCGCGCATCCGCACGCTGAGCCTGCCCGAGGCACTCGCCAAGCACGGCGACCCGAACGTCGTGTTCGTCGACATCCGCGACGTGCGCGAGCTCGAGCGCGAAGGCATGATCCCCGGCGCCTTCCACGCGCCGCGCGGCATGCTCGAGTTCTGGGTCGACCCCGCCAGCCTTTACCACAAGGAGGTGTTCGCCTCCGGCAAGGAGTTCGTGCTGTACTGCCAGTCGGCTTGGCGCTCCAGCCTCGCGACCGCGACCCTGCAGGACATGGGCCTGGCGCCGGTGAGCCACCTCGAAGGCGGCTTCAAGGCCTGGAAGGAGGCGGGCGCCCCCGTGGTGGCGAAGGCGGCCAAGGGCTGAGCCGCGAACGGCGGCGCGGCAGCGGCCGCGCCGCCCGGCCTCAGCCCGCCCGCACCTCCAGGTGGTACAGGCCCCAGGGGCACAGGCCGAAGCGCTCGCGCAGCGGTCGCTCCTTGAAGGCGGCCAGCGCGTCGGCGTCGTAGACCGCCCACTGCGGGCCCAGGCCGCCGAGCGACAGCGGCGCGCCGTCGATCTGCGTCGCGACGATCATCCGGTAGGCCCGGGCGTCGGCGCGCGTCAGCATCACGTTGTAGCCATCCAGCGCACGCAGGCGCAGCCCGGCGTCAGCGGGTGCGCCGGCCGCGTCGAGCAGCGTGTCCAGCAGCGGGCCGCGCAGCGTGTGGGGGCGGGCGTCGTACTCGAGGGTCGGCCGGATCGTGACCGCGGGCAGTCGCGCCAGCGCCGCGCTGTCGAAGCCCCAAGCCGCATCGAACTGCACGCCGTGCTTGACCAGGAGCTGGTCCAGCGCGGCATCGACCGCGCCGCGGTTGCGGCGCCGGATGGCGCCGCTGACCGTCAGCAGCACCGGGCCCGCGGGCGCCCGCCCGGCCGCCGCCAGCGCCGGGCTGCCGGCGAGCAGGCCGGCGCTGGCGCCGAGGGACAAGAGAGTTCGCTTCTTCATCGTGACAGAGCTCGCTGGGCTGCTGCAGCCCAGCGGCGCATCTTAGACAAGAAGGCGAGACGTCAGCACCCGAAAATTGTCTGGCGGTGCCCGGGCTGGGCACCCAGGAAAAAGGGGCCCTGCGATCACCCGCAGGGCCCCAAAGGCACTTGGATTCATGCCTGGCGCCGCCCGACGAGACAGGCAGGCCGGTCGGCGATCCTCAGGCCGCGCGGATGCGCGAGGCTTGAGGCCCCTTCTGTCCCTGGGTCACTTCGAACTCCACACGCTGGTTTTCGAGCAGCGTCTTGAAGCCCTCGCCCTGGATTTCCTTGAAATGGGCAAACAGATCCTTGCCACCCGTGTCGGGGGCGATGAAGCCAAAGCCCTTGCTCTCGTTGAACCATTTCACGGTCCCGGTTTCGATCGTCATGTCGTCATTCCTTGCTGAATGCGTTGAAGAGATGCCCCAGCTCTCGCCGGTGCGGGTCAACAGCCTCCTGACATGAAGGCTGGGGGTTTGCGGTAGATGCGTTTGGACGTAATTCATGGGTGCTGCGGTCACGATGCGGTCCCGGGAGCGCGCCACTCCAGATGACGAGGCGTGATGCGGCCTGTGCTGAGGTCGTAGGGTGAGCGCTCCGGCGGACCACTGTCGCCGGACAGGAGGGGGGTGCCCAGATCCATGCCCAGGCAGTGGCGAAGCGCGCGAACTGGCGCGAGCTTGAAGAAGGAGCGCGAACGCATCACACGTTCAAGCGCCAAGCTGCTGTGACCCCTTCGGATCAGGACAGAAGCGCTGCGGTGGAATGCGTCGGGCGAGAAGCAAGATGCTTCCCGACCGGGAGGACTGCGATGGATAGGGCTCTTTCGAAGACCGGCGCTCGAAGAGAGCCAAGCCGGCCTGACGTTGAGGGGTGCGCGGGCGCGCACACGACGGGTGAGCTCTATCCAGCGGCTGGGCCGCAGGGTCATTCGCCGCAGGCCAGGAGCCACCAGAACCAGAGGATCGCCTCAGCAATCAGCCAGTCCGGCAGGGATGAAATCAACTCGTGATCTTGGCGACATCGATCAAATGCTTCACAGCATGAGCGATTGGCCAATAGTTAATTGTACCACCATTGCCCTCCGATCCGGAGGGCCGCCCGGTCGAGCCCTGCCGATCCCGGATCCGGCCTCCCCCGAAAGCGCTTGCGCCGGCAGGCGCCACTCCGCCGGCACCGCAATGCCTGCCAATTCGCAACAAAGCGGTCTCATCAGCGCTGCACAGCCCCTGCGCTTGGTTAGCATCACGCCCGCCTCCAACAATGCCCCGAACAGCGCGGCACACCGTCGGATGCACGGCCTCGATCGCGCGGCCCCTTCAAGCCCTTAGACCACCCCGCCACCATGACCGCCCCCCGCATCCACTCGCTCCTCGTCGCCAACCGTTCCGAGATCGCCATCCGCGTGATGCGCGCCGCCTCGGAGATGCACATCCGCACGGTCGGCATCTATTCACGCGAGGACCGGCTGGCGCTGCACCGCTTCAAGGCCGACGAGAGCTACCTGGTCGGCGAGGGCAAGCCGCCGCTGGCCGCCTACCTGGACATCGAGGACATCCTGCGCATCGCGCGCCATGCCAAGGTCGATGCGGTCCACCCCGGCTACGGCTTCCTGTCCGAGAACCCGGACTTCGCGCAGGCGGTGATCGACGCCGGCCTGGTCTGGATCGGTCCGAGCCCGGCGGTGATGCGCACGCTGGGCAACAAGGTCGCCGCGCGCCACGCGGCGCTGGCCGCGGGCGTGCCGGTGATGCCGGCCACCCCGCCGCTGCCGACGGACCTGGACGAATGCCGCAAGCTGGCCGCACAGGTCGGCTACCCGGTGATGCTCAAGGCGAGCTGGGGCGGCGGCGGGCGCGGCATGCGCGTGGTCGCACAGGAGTCGGACCTCGAGCCCTCGCTGGCGGCCTCGCGGCGCGAGGCGCTGGCGGCCTTCGGCAACGACGAGGTCTATTTCGAGAAGCTGGTGCAGCGCGCCCGCCACGTGGAGGTGCAGATCCTCGGCGACCAGCACGGCGGCCTGGTGCACCTGTTCGAGCGCGACTGCACGGTGCAGCGGCGCAACCAGAAGGTCGTCGAGCGCGCGCCGGCGCCCTACCTGTCGAGCGAGTCGCGCGAAGCACTGTGCGACAGCGCGCTGCGGCTGATGCGCTCGGTGGGCTACACGCATGCGGGCACGGTCGAGTTCCTGATGGACGCCGACACGCAGCAGTTCTATTTCATCGAGGTCAACCCGCGCATCCAGGTCGAGCACACCGTGACCGAGCAGGTCACCGGCGTCGACATCGTCAAGGCCCAGATCCGCATCAGCGAAGGCGGCCACATCGGCCTGACCGAAGACGAGCGCTCGGCCAGCGGCAAGGTGAGCCGCCGCGCCACCGGCGTGCCGCCGCAGCCGGAGATCCGGCTCAACGGCCATGCGCTGCAGTGCCGCATCACCACCGAGGACCCGGAGAAGGGCTTCCTGCCCGACTACGGCAAGCTCACCGCCTACCGCAGCGCGGCCGGCTTCGGCGTGCGCCTGGACGCCGGCACCGCCTACAGCGGCGCCGTCATCACGCCCTTCTACGACTCGCTGCTCGTCAAGGTGACGACCTGGGCGCCGACCGCCACCGAGACGGTGGCCCGCATGGACCGCGCGCTGCGCGAGTTCCGCATCCGCGGCGTGGCCTCGAACCTGCAGTTCCTCGAGAACGTCATCAACCACCCGGCCTTCGCCGCCGGCTCGCTGACGACCAAGTTCATCGACGAGACGCCGGAGCTGCTGCGCTTCGCCAGCCGCCGCGACCGCGCCACCAAGCTGCTGCGCTACGTGGCCGAGACCAGCGTGCACGGCCACCCCGAGATGGCCGGACGCCAGCTGCCCAAGCTGCCGCTGCCGCGCCCGGTGCTGCCCAAGATCGACCCGGCCGCGCCGGTGCCACCCGGCACGCGCGACCGCCTGCGTGAACTGGGGCCCCAGGGCTTCGCGAAGTGGATGCTCGAGCAGAAGCCCGTGCTGCTGACCGACACCTCGATGCGCGATGCGCACCAGTCGCTGCTGGCCACGCGCATGCGCACCGCCGACATGCTGCCGATCGCGCCCTACTACGCGCAGTCGCTCAGCGGCCTGTTCTCGCTGGAATGCTGGGGTGGCGCGACCTTCGACGTCGCGCTGCGCTTCCTGAAGGAAGACCCCTGGCAGCGTCTGGAGCAGCTGCGCCAGCGCGTCCCGAACGTGCTGTTCCAGATGCTGCTGCGCGGCTCCAACGCGGTGGGCTACACGAACTACCCCGACAACGTGGTGCGCTACTTCGTCAAGCAGGCCGCCGCGAAGGGCATCGACCTGTTCCGCGTGTTCGACTCGCTGAACTGGGTCGACAACATGCGCGTGTCGATCGACGCGGTGCTCGAGGCCGGCGGGTTGTGCGAAGGCGCGATCTGCTACACCGGCGACCTCTTCGACACGAGCCGCCCGAAGTACGACCTGAAGTATTACGTGGGCATCGCCAAGCAGCTGCAGGCCGCCGGCGTGCACGTGCTCGGCATCAAGGACATGGCGGGCGTGTGCCGGCCCCGTGCGGCGTCGGAGTTGGTGCG